>CAYZHI010000157.1:0-7962 GCA_964477335.1 uncultured Caldilineaceae bacterium
GCGCTAAAGGTGATCAGGATGATCCCCAGCAAAAAGGTGTACCACAGCGTTAGATGAATACGAATAGGCATAGCGATTGCAATTATCAATTTACAATTATCAATGATCAATTGGAAAATTACTCATTGACCATTGAGAATTGATCATTGACTTTAGGCTTCACGCAGGGCGTAGCCCACGCCGCGAATGGTGTGGAGCAGGCGCGGCTCATTTTCCTGTTCCAATTTCGAGCGCAGATAGCGGATATAGACTTCAATAATGTTTGACTCGCCGCCAAAGTCGTAGCCCCAGATGCGATTGTAGATCTGATCGCGGGTGAGCACCTGGTTGGGATGGCGCATGAAGAGCTCCAGCAGTTCGTACTCTTTGGCGGTCAGTTCGATATTGCGGTCACCCCGCTGCGCCATCCGGGTGCTGGGATTGAGGCTCAAATCGGCAAAGTGGAGCGGCGCGTCGGACTCGATGGGGGCCTTGCGCCGGCCCAAAGCCCGAACTCGCGCCAACAGTTCTTCAAAAGCAAAAGGCTTGACCAGGTAATCATCGGCGCCGGCCTCCAGCCCGGCCACCCGATCCGGAATGGCATCTTTGGCTGTCAACATCAGAATGGGAGTTTGCAGCCCGCCCTCCCTGATTTGCCGGCACACCGCCAGGCCGTCGATGCCGGGTAGCATAATATCGAGAATTACAATATCCGGTAATTCGGCAAAGGCCATATCCAGGCCTGTTTCGCCGTCAAAGGTTTCAATGACCTGGTAGCCCTCACGCCGCAGACCCCGGCTGATAAAACCGGCGATTTGCAGTTCGTCTTCAATGAGTAGAATCTTGTCGTTCATCATGGTGAGTTTGAACTTCCTTCGCTCGATTCAAGCTTAATTATAGCAGAGGAAATAGGTGACTTCAATTGACTTCTTCCAACTGTCCCAGCGACACCGAAAATAGCTTGGCTCGCTGGCGAAAGGCAGGGCTGTAATCTTCCCAGTCGGTGGTGGTCAACAAAGCCTGGCCGGCCTGATCGACCACTTTGATCACCTGCGCCCGCCGTTCGGCATCCAGCTCGCTCATTACGTCGTCAAGTAGCAGCACCGGGGACTCGCCAGTAGTTTGCTGCATCAGCGATACTTCAGCCAGTTTGGTGCTGAGCGCCGCGGTGCGCTGTTGCCCGCGCGAGCCATACAGGGTCATATCGATACCGTCGACCAGGAAGTGAAAATCATCCCGGTGCGGGCCAACCAGAGTCACGCCGCGGTTGATCTCCTCGTTGCGGGCCTGGCGGAGATAGGCCAGAAACGTCTCCCGGACCTCTTTGACCGGCGGCGCAGCCGCAGTATAAGGGGCCAACTCTTCCAACAGCAACGGCAACTGGTAGTTGGGGCGAGGACGCTGGTAGGGATCAAAGCTGGGGGCGTAATGGAGGCGCAACCCCTCCTTACCGCCGCTCAACTCCCGCTGGCGTTGCCGGGCTACCGCGTCCAATTCCAGGATGGCCGTGTGACGGTGCACCACCAGGGTGGCGCCGTCGTGGGCCAGTTGTTCATCCCAGTAGAGCAACTGGTCGGTATGGCCATTGCGCTTGAACAGTTCCTTGAGCAGGGCGTTGCGTTGGGTTAGCACCTTGTTGTAGCGGCTGAGCGCCTCGCAGTAAACGGGATTGATCTGGCAGAGGGTGCTATCCAGATAGCGGCGCCGAACTGCGGGCGCGCCGGTGACCAGCTCGATATCTTCCGGCAAGAACATCACGGTGTTCAATTTGCCGATCACATCCATCGCCCGTTTTTTGGCGCCGTTCAAGCGGGTATCTTTGCGCAGACTATCGCCCTCTTTGACGATAGTGATGGCCAGTTGAAAACTTTCAGCCTGGGTTTGCACGGTGGCGACCACACGGGCAAAGGGCAACGTCTCCTGTTTGAGGACGAGCCAGTTGATGAGCTGCTGGTCGGTGCGGGCGTGGACGCTGCGGGTGGTCGACAGAAAATAGATCGACTCCAGCAGGTTGGTTTTGCCGTTGGCGTTATCCCCGCGCAGCAGCACCGGCCCCGGCGGCAGGTCAAGGGTCAAACGGCTAAAGTTGCGATAATTGGTGAGCGATAGTTGGCTGATATACACAATAGTGCATTATAGCACGTTTAGCTTTTTGTTTCGAGTTGGGCCAGGACAAAATGTCTATCGGCCACGAAAAAAGCCCTCGCTATTGAGGGCTTTTTCTAAATAATATTGTGAGAGCGGGTCCAATATTGACAATTTTTGAGGGCGGCGGGTTTCACCCTTGAAGCCCTGGCACAACCCTGCTTCACTTGTTTATAGTTTGACCCCGTCTCGCTAGCTCAAGGATAGCCGCAAAATAGACCTTTGGGCTAGTGACAAATGTCACAAAAACGGGATGACATTTGTCATATTTGGAGTTTTAATCCGGCAGGCGGTTGATTTGCCGTAAGGCGACCAGGCGGGCTTCGGCCTGGGAACGGCTGATGTTCAGGGCGTGGAGACCACCAAAGCCTTCGATTACGAACGAGGCCGACACCGTGCCGTAGAGCGCGGCCTGGATCACATCTCTGGTTTGCATAAAGCCGACGGCGAAGCTGCCGCAGAAGGAGTCGCCGGCGCCGGTCAGATCGGCGACCTCGGCCGGGTAAGGCAAGATTTTGACAAACAGGTCGCGTTTGCGGTCATAAACACTAGCCCCGTGGTCGCCCTGTTTGACTCCCACAATTTTGGGCCCGCGAGCCGCAAATTCCCGGCAGAAAGCTTCGGCTCCATAGCCCGGCAGCAACGTTTCAGCTTCAGCTTCACTGGGCATGAACGCGTCGGCCCGGCTAAGCAAACGACGCAACTTTGGGTCATCCAGGTTGCCTTTGAGGGGATAAGGCAAAATATCGACCGAAACAAAAATGTCTGGTTTACTCTGGAGAAAATCGAGCCAGGCCAGAATGGTCTCCAACCGCATGGGGCAGAGGTGAATAGAGTCGACGTTCCAAAGATGGCGCGGCAGATCCCGCGGCAGGGGTGAATTGCGCAGATGGACCTGGCGGGCGGCCTGGCTAAAGGCGGCGGCTTCGGCGGCGGTGAGGGGGGCGCTGCTGTAGGGGCTGGGCGTGAGCAGCGCCACTTCGGTGTTGCGGGAAAAGTAACGCCGGTAGCCGCTCAACTCGTAGACGGTCCAGGCGCGCAGGGTTTCGGCGTCTTTGTGGATCAGACCGGCGGTATCGATTGAGCTTTGGGCCAGGGTGTCGGTGTAAGCCGCCGGCCAGTCGTAGCCAACCACAGCCACAATGCCAACCTGGTTCGACCACATGCTGGCGCCAACAGCGGCGTACAGGGCGTTGCCGCCCGGATTGGCCATGCTGGTGCGGCCGTCGGCATAGACGGTGTCGTTAAGGGCCAGGTTACCCACAAAAAGGTGTTTAACAGCCAAAGTCTATCTCTACTCCTCCGGCAAATTGAGGACCGCCCGGATTTTTTGGAGCATCTCTTCGGTGCGACCCTTGACAAAATAATCAGCCGCGCCCCGGTCAAGGCACATTTTGGCCGTGGTCACTTCGTCCCAGGCCGAGTTGACAATGACGGGGATGGCGAGGTTGGTGGCCCGGAGGCGTTCGAGGAGTTCCAGACCGGCGTATCTGGCTTCCTGACCGGCAAAGTTGGGCATATTCAAATCCAAGATGATCAGGTCGAACGGCTCGCCGCTCCGGGCGGCCGCCTGAACCAAATCAAAGGCCGGCTGATTGCCGTGAGCCGTCTCGACTTCAAAACCTTCACGCAACAGGGTTTTGGCGACACTGCGGAGGAGATTCTCTTCGTCATCGACGACCAAAATTTTTGGTTCAACATCCATAACAACAATGCTCCATGGTGAAAAATTATAGTCGTTGTGGGACGCGGCTGGACTCAACGCCCGTGACGGATTGAACTGATGGCCCTTCTGACTTCCGCCAGCAGGCTGGCCGGGGTGTAAGGTTTAGGAATGAGGTCGTAAAGCCCCAGCAATTTGCGCTCTTTGGTCCGCTCGACCCGCGGGTTTGAACTGACAGCCACTGTTTTGGCCAGGAGGCCGGCGCTTTTGAGCGTGCGCAAGAGGCTCAACGTGTCCCGGCTGGCCTGGATATCATCAACCAGAATAAGGTCGTAACCGGCGGTGGGGGGGGCTGCATCTGCTCCGGCCGCCGTAACGCGATAACCGGCTGCGGCCAGCGTGGCCTGGGCGAACTCCTGCCAGCTATCGGTATCGTCGAGCAATAGAATCTTGCCGCGGCTGGGTTCGAGCCTGGTATCTTCGGCAGTGAGCTGGTAAGCCGGCAGGTCAATGGTAAAAGTGGCGCCCTGACCGGGCTGGCTGGCGACGGAAATGTGGCCGCCGATATGCTCCAGAATCAGGCGGCAGGCCGGCAACCCCAGGCCGGCCTGGCCCTGGGCGGCTTTGGTGGTATGAAAGGTTACCCAGATTTTGTCCAACTCATCGGCCGGGATGCCGGGACCATTATCGGTAATGGTGACCCGGACCACGTCGCTATCGCCGGCCATAGCCAGCCTTACGAAAATTGCCGGGTTGGGCTGGTCGACCAGGGCTTCGTGAGCATTTTTCAGCACGTTGACCAAGACCCGGTTCAACTGCGCCGGATCGGCCAGAACCGGCGGCAGCTCATGGGGCTGCTCGACCATGACCAGATTGGCCGGCAGGGCCAGGCCGGTGAGGGCATCCTTGAGCACATCGTCGACCATAACCGGCCGGGGCGCCTGCTCCCGGGCCGGCCCAATTAGCTCCTCTTTGACCTTCAGAATCAAACGGGCGGCAGTATCAATGATGTCCAAATCTTCCAGCATCGAGGCCAGGCTGAGCCGTTTCTCCAGCTTCGACAGCGGCCAGTTGGCCAATTTCTGGGCAGTACTGACCAGGTCGGGTTGGCTGGCGCGTATGCCAGCCGCCTCGTGGGCCAGTAATTGGGCCAGCGGTTGGTTCTGGATTTCTGCCGGGGCCTGGGCCAAAAGATCGGCGCTGGTCAAGGCCAGCAATTGGACATCCTCCCGGAGACGTTCTACCGAGGGGCCAATGGGTTCGGCTTTGTTGCCAATCCAGTGGATGGCGTCGCCGGTAGCGGTGGCGATGGCGGCAAAAGTTTTGGCCCGCAGCAGTTCGGCGTGAGCCTGCTCCAGTTCCCG
Source organism: uncultured Caldilineaceae bacterium (assembly GCA_964477335.1). Lineage (GTDB taxonomy): Bacteria > Chloroflexota > Anaerolineae > 4572-78 > J111 > CAYNLK01. The sequence goes on from CAYZHI010000157.1 coordinate 5,152, forward strand.
CCGCCGCCGGGCATTGTCGATAGCAATGGCTAACTGGTTGGCCATCGCCTGCAGCGAGGCGACATCCTCAGCGGAAAAAGCAGCCGGCTCGACGCTCTGCACGGTTACGGCCCCAATCACCTGCTCGGCCACGGCCAGCGGCAGGGCCATCTCCGAGCGGGTATGGGGCAAAACGGGGTTAGGGTACCAGATGCGCTCGGTATCGACATCCAGAGAAATGCGGGCTTCATTGCGGGCAGTGCAAGCGCCAATCATCGAGTTGCCGCCGACGGCCAGTTTGTGGTTGTTTTCCATCATAATCCGGCCCGGTTCACCCCGGCCAGCGCGCAGGACGGCAAATTCGCCGGCCTCATCCAGCAAGAAAACGCCGGCGTAATAGAAACCGTAGGCCTGGCAGATGATGTCAACGGTTTTGGGCAGGAGGACATCAATGTCTAAAATATGGGTGATATGCTGGCTGACTTCGGCGGCGGCGGCCAGAAGATTGGCCCGACGGAGCGCCTGGGCCAGGGTCACGTTGTCCTGTTGGGCTGGATCCATGGTTATCTACCTCAGGCTGATTAATAGGCTCAGTAGATCCAAATTTTGGTAGCAGAGGCATCCCTATGCCTCTGCGGGTGGGCACACTTGCACCTGCGGCGCAAGTGCAGGTGTAGGGATGCCCACCTACGGTATATTTGGATGTACTGAGGCTGTATGATAATATAAGGCCCCCAATTTGTAAAAAGCATAACCCAACGAATTGGGCGCTCCGGCAGGGTGGGGCGTCGAATGAGCCGCCCCGCGCTGCTGAGCCTGGCCAACAACCATACCAAAGCCAAACCGGGGGCGGCCCAACAAAGATTTGACCTGCCGCCAGGTTGGACTATCATATCACCGGCTGGTTTTTGCACCACTGGTGAATGGCAGGGAACCGGATTTCACCGGCCGCTCAAGGAGATCTATGATGAAACTGAGTCGGTTGGCGCTGTATGCCTGGGCTGTGCTGGTCTACAACCTGGGGGTCATTCTATGGGGGGCGTATGTGCGGGCTACCGGCTCGGGCGCCGGCTGCGGCAGCCACTGGCCGTTGTGCAATGGGGCAGTGCTACCCCGCGCCGAACAGATTGAGACGCTGATTGAGTTTTCTCACCGGGTTAGCAGTGGACTGGCCTTGCTGGCGGTCATCGGCCTGATTATCTGGGCTTTTAGAGCTTACGGCCAGGGTCACCCGGTGCGGGTGGGCGCCTCTTTTTCGATGCTGTTTATGGTCACCGAAGCGCTGGTAGGCGCCGGCCTGGTGCTATTTGAGCTGGTGGCCGACAATACCTCGCTGGCCCGGGCCATCGTCATGGCGCTCCATTTGATCAATACGTTTCTACTGCTGGGCGCGTTGACCCTGACCGCCTGGTGGGCTTCGGGGGGGCCGCCCATCCGCTGGCAAGGGCAGGGCGCACTGGGTTGGTTGCTGGGCCTGGGACTGGCGGGGATGCTGCTTTTGGGGGCCAGCGGCGGCGTTACCGCCCTGGGGGATACGCTGTTTCCGGCTACATCTCTGGCCGAGGGGCTGCAACAGAAGTTCTCGCCCACGGCGCACCTGCTGGTGCGGCTACGCCTGCTGCACCCGCTGATTGCCGTTATTGTTGGCGTTTATCTAATTGCGGTGGGGGCTTATGGCCAGTCGCAACGACCAACCGCTCTGGCCAAAAACTGGTGGCGATTGCTAACCGGTCTTTACCTGGTGCAACTGGCCGCCGGGGCTATCAATATAGTGTTGCTGGCGCCGGTCTGGCTGCAGATGGTTCACCTGCTCCTGGCCGATCTGATCTGGATCAGCCTGGTGCTGCTGGTCAGCACCCTGCTGGCGCAACCGGTTGCGGTTGAACCTTCTACTCGGAGCGCCGATCAAACCAGGAACGCCTGGCCGGAGTCGCCACGGCTAACCCGATGATTTAAAACGAAAAAACCCGTGCTGCCACTACACGGGTTTTTTCTTAATTAGGAGGGAGGGTTTACACTACAGTTTAGTGTACCTGTATCTTACAAAAACAAGATTAAAGAAAAATGAGTCAAAGATTAAACCAAGATTAAAAAAAGCGACGCTGACATCTGGGTAAAATTTCACTGGCGCTTACTCCGTTTGACAGACTGTTACAGTTGTGATAGTCTTGATTTGAATGGTCCTTTGGGAAAAATGTATCCTTTTCTTTTCGTGAAAGTAGATGTATAATTAGCTAAATAGATTATGAGAATTACAACTGGAGCGATCGCGTGGCAAAGGTACTTTACATAGAAGATCACCCTGCCCAAAGAGATATTCTGGCTCAAATGTTGGAGCTGAATGGATTTCAAGTTGCTGTTGCCAGCGATGGTCTGGAAGGTGTGGAGAAGGTCCGCAGTTGGCAACCGGACCTGATTCTGATGGATTTACGCATGCCCCGTATGGACGGTTTTGAAGCTATCAAGATCATCCGTTCAGAAGAGGAAACGGCGGCAATTCCTATCATCGCTATCTCGGCCTGGGCTAGCGCCAAACACAAGGAACGGGCGCTGGAAGTTGGCGCTAACGAACATTTCACCAAACCGGTCGACTTGAACCGGTTGCTGACGACCATCAATCGCTACCTGAAAGAATAGACCTCTGCCAGCCAGAAGCGCAAACACCGATTAAGATAAAAAAAGCGACACCTACGGTAGGTGTCGCTTTTTGGATATCATTTGCTGCTAAAATTGGAGCCTAATTACGATTTGCCGGAGAATATCTTGAAATGATTGGCCACGCCCAGAATGAGCAGCAGCAATAAACCCACCCCGGTCCAACCTAACAAACCG
>CAYZHI010000158.1:0-7910 GCA_964477335.1 uncultured Caldilineaceae bacterium
CCGTACATCTGCGCCCCAATCTGCTGAACGGCCTGGCCCAGGTCGGTCGAGGCCCGCTCAATCGCGTCCAGGTCATCCTGTTCCAGCGCCTTCTTCAAAGCATCAACTTTGCCTTCGATTTCGCTCTTGAGTTCTGGGGTGATCTTGTCGCCCTGCTCCCGGAGCGTCTTTTCCACGGCAAAGATCAAGGTGTCGGCCTGGTTTCGGGCTTCGACATGCTGCTTGCGTTTGGTATCTTCCTCGCGATGCAGCTCAGCCTCTCTGACCATCCGTTCAATTTCGGCATCGCTCAGACCGCTGGAAGGCATAATCTTCATGCTCTGATTTTTGCCGGTGGCTTTGTCCTGGGCGGTTACGTGCAGGATGCCGTTGGCGTCGATATCAAAAGTTACCTCTATTTGGGGCATACCGCGCGGCGCCGGGGGCAACCCATCCAGAATGAATTTGCCCAGGCTCTTGTTATCCGGAGCCATCGGACGTTCACCCTGGACCACATGAATTTCCACCTGGGTCTGGTTATCGGCGGCGGTGGAGAAGATCTGGCTCTTCTTGGTGGGGATGGTGGTATTGCGCTCGATCAGCGGGGTCGCCACCCGGCCCAACGTTTCAATGCTCAAGGTCAGGGGGGTCACATCGAGCAGCAGCACATCTTTCACTTCGCCGCCCAACACGCCGGCCTGGATGGCTGCGCCGATGGCCACCACCTCGTCGGGATTGACGCCCTTGTGCGGCTCTTTGCCAAACAGCTTGCGCACTGCTTCTTGCACGGCCGGCATACGGGTTTGGCCGCCGACCAGGACGACCTCATCAATGTCGCTGGTGCTTACCTGGGCATCTTTCAAGGCTGCCCGGCACGGCTCCAGCGATCTGGTAATTAAATCATCAACCAACTGTTCCAACCTGGAACGACTCAGGGTCATGGTCAGGTGCTTGGGACCGGAAGCATCGGCAGTGATGAAAGGCAGGTTAATCTCGGTTTGCTGGGTGGTCGAAAGCTCGATCTTGGCTTTTTCGGCGGCTTCCTTCAAACGTTGCAGGGCCTGCATATCGTCCCGCAGGTCGATGCCCTCATCTTTTTTGAACTGGTCGGCAATGTAGTCGATCACTTTCTGATCAAAGTCGTCGCCGCCCAAAAAGGTATTGCCGTTGGTAGATTTGACTTCAAAGACGCCCTCACCCACATCCAGGATTGAAATGTCGAACGTACCGCCGCCCAGGTCGTAGACGGCGATTTGCTCCTCATTTTTTCGATCCAGGCCATAGGCCAGCGAGGAGGCGGTAGGCTCATTGATGATGCGCAGCACTTCCAGCCCGGCGATTTTGCCGGCGTCTTTGGTCGCCTGGCGCTGGCTGTCGTTAAAATAGGCCGGCACGGTGATGACCGCCTGGGTCACCGGTTCGCCCAGATAGGCTTCGGCGTCATTTTTGAGTTTTTGCAGGATCATGGCGCTGATTTCCGGGGGCGAATACTCCTTGCCGCCCATCACCACCCGGATGTCGCCATTGGGGGCTTCTCTCACTTCATAGGGGATGAATTCCAGCGCCCGCTGCACTTCCGGGTCGCGGTACTTGCGCCCCATAAAGCGCTTGACCGAGAAGATAGTGTTTTTGGGATTGGTGATAGCCTGGCGTTTGGCCACCTGGCCGACCATCCGCTCGCCGCTTTTGGGGTTGACCGCTACAATCGACGGTGTTGTGCGATTACCTTCGGCATTGGGAATGATGACCGGCTCACCGCCTTCCATCACCGCCATCGCCGAGTTGGTTGTACCCAGATCGATGCCTATTATTTTAGCCATAATTCCTTTTTACTCCTGATGATAAAAATTGCAAATGAGAAATTGCAAATTAGAGAATTGAGATTTAGAGATTAGAGATTAGAGATTTGGGATTACCAATAACGTTTGATTCCTAATCCCTATTCCCTAATTTTTACTTTGCCACTCTAACCAGCGCTGGCCGCAAGACCCGACTTCCAACCTGATACCCCTTGCGCAGTTCGGCGATGATCTGGCCCTCCTGGTGATCGCTGCTTTCTTCATAACTCACGGCCTCGTGGACGGTGGGGTCAAAGTCACCCTCGGTATTGATGGGCATCACGTTTTGCTCTTCCAGTACTTTGTTCAGTTTACGTTGGACCAGGCGAAAGCCTTCAACCCAGCCCACCAATTGGCCATCGATCTCGGCTGGTACATTTTGGAAGGCCAGGTCCATATCATCCAGGGCGCTGATCACCCCGGCCAGCACCTCGCCTTTGATCTGATCCCGCTGCAGCTTGAGCTGCTCTTCCTGACGCCGCTTGTAGTTGGCCAGTTCGGCCGCGGCCCGCTGCCAGCCTTCCAGGTTTTTGGCTGCTTCTTCCAGAGCGAGTTCCAACTGCTTTTCCAGACCAACCTCAGCTTCTCCGGCTTCAGTCGCCACAACTGCGGTTTCTTTTACCTCTGTGTCAGCCTCTAGCTGAGTTTCGGCGACTGCTTGTTCAGGTTGCGGCTCAACCGCGGCTTCAGGGGCGCCGGCCAAGGTCGTTTCTTCTTGGGTTCCTTTGGTTTCGGCTTCTTCAGCTGTTTCAATTCGTTTTCGTTTGGCCATACATCCCTCAATGATAATATTCGCCAAAGTCGTAACTTTAAGATTTCTTCTTACTTACTCTTTGATCCCGTAAAGATCGCTTAACAAGCCGCTCATCAACTGCGACATATAACGCACAATCGACACGGCCCGGCCATAGGTCATCCGTACAGGTCCAACCACACCCATTGCGCCGGTGAGCGAATCCCCCACCCCGTACCGGCCCATCACAATGCCGATCTCCGATAGCTCATCCCACTGCCCTTCACCGCCAATGATGATTTGCACCCCGCCGGCCTGTAACACTTTCTCTACTAACTGGTCAACCAGGCGCCGCTCTTCCAAAGCCCGGATGACCTGTTGCACCCCTTCCCGTTGCTTGAACTCCGGCTGATTGAGGATGTTCAGCAGGCCGTCGTGGTAGATGTCGCTGCTGCGGCGTGCATCGATTCGCTCCATCGTTTCGGCCACCACCTGGCCTACCTGGGCGGCCAAACCCACCAGCGTCGCCGCGGAGGCGGCTATCGTGATCGACTCCTGTCCCGTCCAAAGACTGGTCAAACGACGGCTCAGTGTATGCAATTCATCCTGCGGCACGGAATTATCCAGGGTCATAATTTGCTGTTTGACCGTGCCGCTTTGCAATACCAAAATCAACAGAGCCACGTCTTCTTGAATAGAGATCAATTCAAGATGCTTTAACTGGCAACGGTCGCTTTTGGGCGCAGTGACCAGGGAAGCATTTTGGGTTGTATGGGCCAGCACGGCCGCGCTTAACCGCAGCCACTGGTCAAGCTCCAGCCGGGCCTGGTGGAACTGATGGCTGATCATGCGCTGCTCTTCCAGCGGCAAATCGATCTGTTCCATCAACCTTTCCACAAAAAGACGGTAACCGGCTTCGGTCGGAACCCGCCCGGCAGAGGTGTGCGGATGGGTTAAATAACCCAACTCCTCCAGCATCGCCATCTCATTCCGCACGGTAGCAGAACTAACCCCCAGCTTATACCCCTGCAAAATGGTTTTAGAGCTAACAGGCGTAGCCGAATTCACATATTCCTGGATTACCAGGCGCAGAATCGCTTGCTGTCTATCGGAAAGTTCTCTGTTAACCATTTCACCAGGACGCTTTAGCACTCTACCACTTCGAGTGCTAAAAAATCGCCTGAAATGATACCATAAACTGGAGGCTAAGTCAAACTAAAATCGGCGGCGCGCCCTGTATAGTTGATAGAGCAGGGGATTGTAAACGTAATCATAAGCGCCGAGGTTCTGCACGTATTGCCCGCCAAAACCTCGCTTGAAGCGATAAACCCCCCACAACCCATCCTGACGCTGTTCAAACTCGGTTTCCAGGGTAACCGGATCGGCGTCGGGGATGCCCCAGAGATCGTAGCGGTGGCAACCCTGGCTTTTGGCCCAACGCATCGCCGCCCATTGGATCAAATAGGGCGCCATGAGATTGCGCTGTTGGTTAGAAGACGCGCCATAAAAATAATAGGCTGTCTGGTTCTGGCGAAAGGCCAATAAGGCCGCCACCGGTTGCGTCTCGATTTCGGCGATGAACAGGGCGCAGCGATCAGGTGCAAACAGGTCAAAGGCAGTTTGGTAGTAAGCCAGGCTATGCACGCCGAATTGATTGCGCTCGGCGGTGACAGTGGCCAACTGGTGAAAGATAGCCACGTCGGCGGCCTGCCCCCGGCGCACTACTACCCCCTTTTTTTCGGCCAGGCGAATGTTGTAACGTGTTTTCTGCTTCATCGCCGCCAGGATGGCCGGCTCGACCGGGCTGAGGTCAATCACCAGCGAGGTGCGCGGCTGGATCGAATCGGCCGGCCTGAAACCGGCCTGGCTGAGCCAGGTTGAAGCCGGGGGCGAAGCTTGACCACCCGGTTCGTCAGGTTCCACTTTCAAAAAGATGGCCCGGCGCTGCCTGGCTTCGGCGTGAATGGCCGAAAAGAGAGCTTCTACCTGCGGCGAGTCCAGCCAGTTGACCAGCGGTCCCTTGGGGATGTAAGCAATGGTGAAGCCAAGCGGCAGGCGTCTAAAGAGAATCTGGGCCGCCGCTTCCGCCGTCCACACTCGCACCGCGTTCCAGCCAAAGCGTTGCTTCAACTCACCCCAGGCCCAGCTTTGCAGCAGATGGCCGCGGCGAGCCAGCACTAAATCATCCCATTGCTCAGCCGTCAACGCCACAACCTTACTCCGCACGTCCAATTTTCTAACTTCCACCGGCCAATCGCCACCTACCCTCCTTCGACAAGCTTCGCCTGCCACCAGCAACGTTGCAATCTGTAACTTGCCACTTGCAACTGCCCAGAAAAGTCACGTCTGGTTCGTCAATCCAATTCCAGCAACGTTGCAACCTGTAACTTGTAACTTGCAACCTGTAGCTTGCCACTTGCAACCTGCCGCCTACCGCTACACGTGTCCATTATACCACCGCGGCCATAATGTGCTATAATGGCCCGGATATGGAGCAAGAACCTGCCAACCACAATCCAGCGCCGCTGCTATCGGTGATCATTCCTCATTACAACGCCGCCGAGTATCTGCCGACTTGCTTTCAGGCCCTACGAGCGCAAAGCTACCCGCACCTGGAAATCATCTTGGTTGACAACGGCTCTAGCGATGAGTCGGTGACCCTGACCCGGCGCGACTTCCCCGAGGTCAAAATCATCGAACTGGGTCAAAATCTGGGGTTGACCGGGGCCATCAATCGCGGCATTGCCCAGGCGCGGGGAGAGATTATCGTACCCCTCAACAACGACACCGAAGTCGCCCCTGACTGGGCCCAGGCTCTGGTTGAAATCCTCAACTGCTATCCCGACGCCGGCATCGTCGCCAGCAAGATGCTGCTGTTTGACCGCCGCGATATCATCCACTCGGCCGGCGATGGCTTTGGCGTGGACGGTATTCCGATCAACCGGGGAGTCTGGCAAAAGGACGAGGGCCAATTCGACCGGGATCGCTATATTTTTGGCGGCTGCGGCGGCGCGGTGGCCTATCGCCGGGCCATGCTGGCCGAGATTGGCCTGTTTGACGAAGAGTTGTTCATGTACCTGGAAGATGTCGATCTGAATTGGCGGGCCCAACTGGCCGGCTACCGGGCCGTTTTTGCGCCGGAGGCGGTGGTCTACCATAAACTCAGCGCCACCGGCGGCGGGGTCATCGCCAGCTATTATACCGGCCGCAACACCATCTGGGTGCTGGCCAAAGATCTGCCCGGCTCGATCTTCCGTCGCTACTGGCGAGCGATTGTGGCCGCCCAGCTGAAAATTGCTCTTGCCGCGCTGCGGGCCTGGCGCGGTGAAGCCGCCCGGGCCCGGCTGCGGGGTCAACTGGCCGGGCTGTGGGGGCTACCGAGGTGGTTGGGCAAACGCCGAGCAGTGCAGCAGACCAGGCGAGTGAGTGAGTCGTATCTGGAAAGCCTGCTGACAAAGACAGAGCGGGCATAATGCTGTAGTTACTGGCGAAGTCAACTTCACTGTTGGGCAACTTTGCTGGCCCAACCTGTCTAAATCAAATCCAGACGCGATACCTCTTTAATTTGACTATTTTTTTGACGTTACTATAATTTGACTATTCAAATATTAAATACTCAGAGTTTGAGTATAAATCAATGACCCATTCACCCTTGACTATTGAATATGCCCTGCTTGGTTTATTGTACCAACAACCCAGGTACGGCTATGAAATCCACCAGCAACTGTTGGCCAAGGATGGTCTTGGCCTCGTCTGGCGGCTCAAGCAAAGCCAGCTCTATGCCCTGCTGACAAAATTAGAACAGCTGGACTATATCACGGCCAATTTGGAACCGCAGGATGCCCGACCGCCGCGCAAAATGTTACAGTTGACCACCGCCGGGCGAGAAGCGTTTCTGGATTGGCTGCGGTCGCCGGTGCCGCAGGGCCGCCAGATGCGCCTGGAATTTATGGCCAAACTCTACTTCGCCCGGCAGGTAGAACCGGCAGCCGTCGCCTCCCTGCTTGATGGGCAGCGCGACGTCTGCCGGGCGTGGCGGGCTTCCCTTCAGGATCAGGCTAATTCCTTAGCCGAAGACCATCCCTTTGAGTGGTTGGTTCACCAATTCCGTTTGGGCCAGGTCGAAGCGATGCTCAACTGGCTTGATATTTGCGAGCAGGCGCCGGCCGTGGCTACCCGGTAGATACCCCCTTCCTTTACGGAGTAATTCAATGACCACCAATTCGCCAAGCCACAAAATGTTGGGGGTGTTAATTGTTTTGTTGAACCTGCTGGCGACCGCCTGCACCACAAGTCAGAACAGTCCAGCCGCCGCGCCGGATATATCGAACGAGCCGCTGCTGGTGGCCGCCGCCGCCGATTTGCAATTTGCTTTTACCGAAATCGGTGAAAAATTCAAGGAACAGACCGGCCAGGAAGTCCTATTCACCTTTGGCTCGACCGGCAACCTGGCGACCCAAATTGAAAACGGCGCGCCGTTCGATATTCTGGCCGCGGCCAATATCACCTTTGTGGACCGCCTCAAAGAACAGGGCCTCATCATTGACGATACGCAACAACTTTACGCTCAGGGCCGGATTGTGCTGGCCGTCAACCGGGAGTCAGGTATTCAGGCTACAAAGTTAGAAGAGTTGCTCGACCCGTCTATTGCCAACATCGCCATTGCCAACCCGGAACACGCGCCCTATGGCAAAGCCGCCCAGGAAGCGCTGCAAAGCGCCGGAATTTGGGACCAATTGCAGCCCAAATTGGTGATGGGCGAGAATGTGCGCCAGACCCTGAAATTTGTCCAGACCGGCGACGCGCCGGCAGGCATTGTGGCTCTATCTGTGGCCGACGTGCCGGAAGTGACCTACACCCTGCTGGACGGCAATCTGCACAATCCGCTCAATCAGGCTTTGGCGGTGATTAAGTCTACCCCCCACGAGGCGGCCGCCCGCGCCTTTATTGATTTTGTCAACGGGCCGGAGGGCCGGCCGATTATGAAACAGTATGGCTTCCTGCTGCCCGGCGAGTTTTAATGGCTAATTTTGCTTGGTTTCCCCTGTGGTTGTCGCTTCGGGTTGCCATCCTGGCAACTGCACTGGTAATGCTGACCGGCATCCCTCTGGCCTGGCTGCTGGCCCGCCGCAACTTTCCGGGCAAAGAGCTACTGGCGGCGTTGGCCTCGCTGCCGCTGGTGCTGCCGCCGACGGTGCTGGGCTACTACCTGCTGGTCGCTCTGGGAAACCAGAGCCCGGTAGGTCGCTGGCTGGCACAGATAGGTTGGCCGCTGGTTTTTACCTGGCGCGGCGCGGCGATAGCAGCCAGCGTAGCCGCCTTTCCCCTGTTGTTGCAAACAGCCCGGGCCGGTTTTGAAA
>CAYZHI010000159.1:0-7873 GCA_964477335.1 uncultured Caldilineaceae bacterium
GGGTTGGTTCACCAACGTGATAGCTGATGGTCCCGACCGAGTCGATCTGGAATTGGTTACTGAGGCCGGCCTCTTCGACCATGTGTTTGAACACCGCCTCCGCCATCGGCGAACGGCAGATGTTGCCCATACAAACGAATAGTACATTGATCATTGATTCTACCTTCTGCAAAATTAGACTACTGACCACTGACCACAGCCAACCGATCACTGATAGTTTCTGCCACCGCCTCAGTGCCGCTTGCGGCTGAACCATCCGGTCTGAGCACAATCGCTTTGTCTAGAAAAGCTTGCACCACTGCTTGCTCCAGCCGAGTCGCCGCAGCCGGCCGACCCAGATAGTCCAGCATCAACTTGACCGCCAAAATCGCCGCCAGAGGATTGGCCCGACCCTGACCGGCCAGCCCCGGCGCCGAACCGTGGATCGGTTCAAAATAGGCGTGGTGGTCGCCCAGGTTGGCTCCGGCGCAAACCCCAATCCCGCCCACAGTCGCGCCGCCCAGGTCGCTCAGGATATCGCCGAACAGGTTTTCGGTCACAATTACGTCGAAGCGTTGCGGCTCCAGCACCAGAGCCTGGGCGGCGGCGTCCACATACAGGTAATCCGGCTCGATGTCGGGATACTCCTGAGCGATCTCTTTGAAAATAGCCCGAAAGAAGGCAAATGAGCGCAGCACATTACTTTTATCCACACAGGTGACCCGCTTGTGGCCGTTGCGCCGCCGGGCTGTTTCAAAGGCGTAGCGAATGATTCGCTCCGAACCGAGCCGGGTAATCATCAGCGTATCGGTAGCGGCCTGGCCGCTGGTGGCCACCACGCCGTTGCCCCGACTGGCATACAACCCCTCAGTATTCTCCCGGACCATCACCCAATCAATCTCGCCAGCCTGCCGGTTGGCCAGGGCGGTGGGTACATTGGGATACAATTTGATTGGTCGCAAATTGACGTACAAATCCAGGCCGTTCCGTAACCGACCGCCTAGCACGCCGGCCTCAGTGCCATCCGCCAGCCGCACATGCGGCAAGCCGGTTGGTCCTTTCAATATGGCGTCGGCCTGACGACATTGGGCCAGAGTTTCCGGCGGCAGCGGGTCGCCATATTTTTGATAGGCCCCGGCGCCCGCCTCGTAAAACTGTAGAGCGACCTTAAAACCCTCCAGCCTGGCCAGCTCCTCCAAAACTGTGCAGGCAGCTTCGACTATTTCCGGCCCAATGCCATCGCCCGGGATGACAGCAACAGTGTGGGTTTGGCCTGGTACTGGACTTCTCACGGTTTCTCCTGAAATTAAGTTAGCAGTGTTATACTCTATATCTTAACCGTAAACTATAGTTTGCCCAAAAACTGAACCTTCAGATGGCAGCGAGTGACAGGCCGTCAAATCCAATCCAAACAGGCATATTGCTCCTCTGTCCCTCTAGTGCTATACTCTACCCCGCTATGTCTCAGAAACAACTGATTTTTTTGGCAGCCCTTGCCACTATACTTCTGGTGTTGATCGGCTTTGGTTTGTCAGCCTGCTACGCCACCGAAGAAATATCGCCGCCTATTTTCGCCTTTGCCTCGGATCGAACCGGCAGCGGTGATATCTTTGCTCTGGACCAGAGCGGGCAACTCCTAAATCTCACCAACCACCCCCAGGCTGATTGGCAGCCGGCTTGGTCGCCGGACGGGCGGATGTTGGCTTTTACCAGCCATCGTAGCGGGGACAGCGACATCTGGCTGTTGCCGGCAACGGCTGTTTCTGAATCGACCCAGCCGCAGGAACCGCCGCGTAATCTTACCAATCATCCAGCCTGGGACTACAGCCCTGCCTGGTCGCCCAGCGGCCAGAGTATCGTTTTTGTGTCGGAACGAGACGGCGACCCCGAGATCTTCATTCAGAATAGTGAGGGCGATACGGCCATTCAGCTTACTTTCAACGAAGGCCTGGACCATCGCCCGGCCTGGTCGCCTGACGGCAAGTACATTGCTTTTGCCGCTGTCCGCAATGGCGCCGAAGAAATCTATCGCATTCGCCCGGATGGCACCGACGAGCAACTGGTCACAGCTCATCCCATCCAGGGCACCTCACCGGCCTGGTCTGCCGACAGTCAGCAAATCGCCTTCATTGGCTGGGATGAGAACAACCGGGCCGGTATCTATACCATTGGCCCGCAGGTGGATGACTTAAAGTTGCTCTATCAAAGTAGTAGCTGGCTTGGTTCGTTGAACTGGTCGGCCGATGGCCGGTGGTTGACCTTCACCTCCTGGGAAGCCGGTAATCACGAGCTGTATGCCTTGCCGTTGACCGGTGAGCCGCCCACCCGGCTGACTATCAACCCGGCCTGGGATGATTTTCTGGTGATCAATCCGGCCCAACGATTTTCTGCGACCAGTTCCGGCGGGATTGCCCAGGCGGCCGGGGCCAGCCAGGTGCCGGCAGTCTCCAGTTTTGCCGCCGGCGTTAATATGGCCGATTTGGGCAAAGCCTACCTGGTCAACGATCTGGGCTTTAATTGGGCCAAAGGATATGTGAACTGGGCCACGGTTGAACCTGAGCCGGGCCAGTTCCGTTGGGTCGATCCCGACAACGTTGTCAAGGCCTTCACTGACCAGCAGTTGAACATCCTGCTGCGGATCCATGGCACTCCCACCTGGGCCCGTCCAGCCGACAGCAGCCTGAGCCATCCACCGACCGACCTGACCGATTTTGCCAACTTTGTCACTGAACTGGCGACTCGCTATCGGGGCCAGGTAGCCGCTTACGAAATCTGGAACGAGCCAAACCTCAATTATGAATGGGGCAATCAACAGCCCGATCCCGCCGCTTACACCGCCATGTTGAAAGCCGCCTACACGGCTATCAAAAGCGTCGATCCTGGCGCCCTGGTCATCAGCGGCGGGCTGGCCACTACCGGCAACGGTTCGCCAACGGCCTATGGCGACCTGGACTTTCTGCAAGCTATGTACGACGCCGGCGCCCGGGGTTATTTTGACGCCCTGGGCAGCCATCCCTATGCCTATGGCCTGTCGCCGGCTGAAAGTCATCCAGATGGTCTATCTTTTGATCGGGTGGTTGACCAGCACGAGCTGATGGTAGCTAACGGCGATGCCGCCACCCCTATCTGGATCACTGAGGTTGGTTGGGTGCTGCGGACGCACTGGGATTTGGGTGAACACGCCACCATTGGGGTAAGCGAGGTCCAGCAGGCGCAATACCTCAGCCAGGCCTATGCCATCGTCGAAAACGACTGGCCTTTTGTGGAGGCGATGTTTTTGTTTAATCTTGATTTCAGTACCGTCCCATGGTATGCTGCCGCTGAGCCGATGCGCTGGTATGCCATCCTCAACCCAGACGGCACGCCGCGGCCGGCTTATACCTCACTTCGCCTTACCAGGCGTTAACAAACAGGCAAATTATGCGAGTTGTGATCAAAGTTGGCACCAATGTCCTGCGCGCCGGTACGCAACGGATTAACCGTCCCCGGCTGATTGACCTGGCCCGCCAGGTTGCCGCCTTGCATCAGAATAAACATGAGCCAATCCTGGTTTCTTCCGGGGCCATCTTTACCGGACGCGAGATACTTGGCGTCGGTTCGGCGGCTCAGAAAAAAGATATTCCTTATAAACAGATGTTGGCCGCAGTTGGTCAGGGGCGCTTGATGGCGCTGTACCAGCAAATTTTTGAGTTGTATGATCTCGTCGTAGCCCAGGCATTGCTCACCCGGGCCGACTTGGCTAACCGGACCCGCTACCTCAATGCCCGCAACACGTTGCTGCGTTTGCTGCAACATCGCGTCATCCCGATCATCAACGAAAATGACGTGGTGGCCGTCGACGAGATCAAATTTGGCGATAACGACAATCTCTCCGGCATGGTGGCCAATCTGATCGACGCCGACCTGCTTATCATTCTAACCGACCAGCCCGGTCTATTCACCGCCGATCCACGCTACAATGCCGAGGCCGCCCTCATCAAAGAAGTGCCGGTGATCGACGAGGCTATCCGGGCGATGGCCAGCGGCAGCAGCGGCGATATCGGCACCGGCGGCATGGTCACCAAAATTGAAGCGGCCGAGCTGGCGACTCGCTCCGGCACCGAGGTGGTCATTGCCCCCGGTAGTGAGGCCAATGTCATGGTGCGGGTGGTGGCCGGTGAGCCGATCGGCACCCGTTTCCCCACCCAATTTAGCCGGCTTGAAAGCCGCAAACGCTGGATTCTGGCTGAACCGGCGCAAGGCGCGGTCAGGATCGATGAAGGGGCAACTCGAGCGTTGATTGAGAATGGCAAGAGCCTGTTGGTGGTTGGTGTGACCGAGGTGCTGGATGACTTTCGGCGTGGGGCCACCATTCAAATCTTGGATCAGCAAGGACAAGAGATTGGTCGCGGCATCGCCAACTACAAATCAGACGACCTTCGCCTCATCTGCGGCAAACAATCCCACCAAATTGGCGATATCTTGGGCTTTTACTACGGCCCGACGGCGATCCATAGCGACACCCTGGTGATCAAGTAGCAAGGCCCTTGCTCGGCAAGAAACGCAGTAACGCTCATATGTCTGAAACTAAAGCATCAACCTCTGGCGACACTCCCGAAGACGTCTGGACCTATCGCGGTTATAAAATGAGGCCGGGTGAGTTCAATACGGCCATGGTTCATTTCTATCGGGGCGAAATTACTCGTTCCAATATATGGCGTACCCGCCTGGACAGCACCACCAATTGGGCCGTTGTCACCACCGGCGCAGCCTTGACCTTTGCCTTCAGTTCCAATCAAAATACGCACGTGGTTATCTTGATTACGCTATTGTTAGCCTCTCTTTTTCTGATCATCGAGTCGCGCCGTTACCGTTATTACGAGCTGTGGGCCTTGCGGGTTCGCTTAATGGAAACAGACTTCTTTGCGGCGATGCTTATCCCACCTTTCAGACCACACCAGAAATGGGCTGCTCGCCTGGCCGACAGCTTGTTGAACCCTGAATTTCCGATCAGTCAGATGGAGGCTATCGGCCGGCGGCTGCGACGCAACTATATCTGGTTATTCTTGATTCTGGGGTTAGCCTGGGCATTCAAGCTGGCCTTGCATCCCAGCCCGGCTTATTCAATTCGTTCCTTATTAGATCACGCGGCGATCGGTTATATCCCCGGTCACTTGGTGGCGCTGGCCGTCACCTGCTTTTACCTGGTCATTCTTTTGATTGCCATTTTCACCCTCGGGCTACAAGACTCACCGGGCGAGGTGCTCTCACGCCATGAGATTCTATCCGGTGGCTTTCTCCAAAGCCTGGCCGGTGCGGCCAGCTATGTTATCCCTGAAGAGATGTCCTTTTTTCACCGCCATGAGCAGTTGGTCATTATCATCACCAACAAGCCTGACGAGGTTAGTCAGCAGTTGTTGTCGGTGTTAAATCGAGGCGTCACCGCTCTGGAAGGCAAAGGCATGTATTCCGGTCAGCCTCGTTCGGTTCTTCTGTGTGTCATCGCCCCGGCTGAACTCCAACGGGTAAAATCACTGGTGTATGCCGTGGATGAGCAGGCCTTTGTAATGATCAATCCGACGGAGGAAGTATTGGGTAGCGGCTTTGGCCGGCTTGAGCCGCGCTGGCGCCAGGCGCTGGCCAAATTGAGACGAGACAAATCGCCATCCCGCTAGTGTTGGGCCACGATTTTTGCCGATGTCACTTGACGGCCTAGCTCATTTGTGCTAATGTTTGGTTATGGTCAAGCAGCCGATTCCCCTGACCCCAACTGAGGTACGGGTGCTGGCTCGTTGCCCGCTCCATTACCATTTCCGGCAGCAGGTTGCCACGCCGGAATCAGATTCACTGGACTCCTTGGTCCGGGAGACCATCCAGCAGTTGCACGCCGCTGGCGGTCCAAGCCGGATGTCTCTGGCTGACTGTGTGCAACAGGTTGAACATCACCCGGCTGCCCGCTTAATGGTTGAAAATTATTACGGCCGACTGGAGCGTGATTGGTCAAAAATTATTGCCGTCAATGAAACAATGGCCTTAAGGATTTCGATTGCCGGCGTAACCCTGGCGCTCGAGGCTACAGTCGACCGGCTGGACAAGACTTCAGATGGGGGTATTCTGGCCGTTCTTTTCCGTACTGAGGCTGGACCGCTCCCCGATGAGGCTACCTTTCGCCACGATCACGCCCTTACGATCTATCACGCTCTCGTCGCCGCCGCCTATCCACTCAAACGGCCGGTGCGGCTTCAGGAATTGTGGTTACGGTTAGATGAGACCTTGACGATCGAACTCAGTGAGGATGAATACCGCCGCAACTTGAGTGATTTGCGGGCGCCGGTCAAAGCGCTGGCCCGCGGCGAGGTGATGGCTCGACCCGGTCTCCACTGTGAGCGTTGCTCTTTCAAACACCGCGGCTGCCCGGTCTATCTTCATGAATCCAGCGATGAAGCAGACGTCGATGATGATTTGGTCCAGCCGCCTCTGCATGGTAAGATTCCCCGCCAGTGGATTTTCAAGATCTGAACCGGTTGCAGGTAATAGGTTGCAAGTCGCAAATTCTGGTTCACAAATCCCAAATCTAAAATCGTAAATCGTAAATCGTAAATCGTAAATCGTAAATCGTAAATCGAAAATGGATAGACGACATTTCATCAAAGGCGCCGGGCTGGCCGGCTTGTTGGCTTTCTTGCAGGCCTGTCGCCTGACCGATCTGGTGGGGCGCTCACCCGTTTCCCGCGTCTCCACCTCTATCCCAACCGGCACCGCCACCCCTCTGCCAACGTTTACGCCCACCACCGCCAGCACGCCCCTGGCAACCACGGCCGGCAATACAGCCACACCAACCGGTACACCTTCACCCACCAGCGAGTCTGCCCCAGCCTCACCGACGGTTCTTTCGACCGGCACGGCTGAGGTAGCCACGCCAACTCCCACGCCGACCCCTTATCCACCCGGCCCGCCCAGCAAGTTGGGTTTATTTGTAACCATGTTTGATCCTTTTATTCTTGAGTTGGTTGCCATCGGCAAACCTGCTTTGGTTAAAACCCTGGAGATCGACGGGGGCTTTGCCAAAGGGCTCAAGCATGCTTCACCAACTACCCTGATGGTAGGCCGTATTTTCCTGGATCAACTCAATCTCGAAGCCGATCCCATCCCTCTGGCCCACGACTTCGTGAACAAACTGCTGCCTCTGGCTACCGACCCATTGCGCCTGGACGCTTTTGACGGTTGGGAAGCTTACAACGAGCCGGTAGCCGATACGGTCGACAAAATGATGCGCTTGGCCGATTTTGAGGCAGAGCGGACCCGGCTCCTGGCCGAAAATGGGGTGCGTTCGGTGATCGGCAACTTTGCCGCCGGTCACCCCCCCTTGGAATTGTGGCCTTACTTTGAACCGGCGTTGCAGGCTATTCGCCAGTATGATGGTTATCTGGGTCTGCACGAATACTCGGCCCCGGTGATGCAATATCGAGCCGGCAATCTCCAGCCGCCCGGCGACCCGCCCCAGGGGGATGAGGGCTGGCTGACCTTGCGTTATCGCAAAGCCTACCGGCAGCATCTTATCCCGCTGGGTTATGGCAATATTCCCACGCTCATCACCGAGTGCGGGATCGATGGTTTGATTCGGCCCCGGCCTGGCCCGGATGATGCTGAAGGATGGCAGGATTTCATCGGCACCTGGCTGGCTAATGGCTTGCGCAACGATCCCCCCGGCGTTTACATGGATCAACTGATCTGGTACGATCAGAATTTGCAGCAGGATGACTACATTAAAGGCGCGGCTATTTTCCTGGCCGGCTCCCACGATGCCCAGTGGGACTCCTATGACATCTTGGGACCGGGCGCGGGTCGATTGCCCGACCTGTTGCTGCAATATCTGGAAGTGCATCCACCAGCCTGACCACGATCAAATAAAAAG
>CAYZHI010000160.1:0-7864 GCA_964477335.1 uncultured Caldilineaceae bacterium
CCCGATAACGGCCCCATTAGCGATGGTCAAGCCAGAACGAAACAGCCGCTCATCTTACTGGCCGATGACAACGAGGAAAACATCAACTTGCTGGTAGATTATTTGGCAAAGCAACCCTATCAGCTTATCATCGCCCGTAATGGCCAGGAAGCTATTAAGCGGGCTGAAGAAGAAAAACCAGACCTGATCTTGATGGATATTCAGATGCCGGGTATGGATGGCCTGGAAGCAACCCGCCGGTTGCGGACTGATGCAGCCTTTAGCACTACGCCGATCATCGTCGTTACTGCTCTGGCTATGCCCGGTGACCGGGAACGTTGCCTGGCCAGCGGCGCCAATGAATATTTAAGCAAACCGCTCAACCTGAGCCATCTGGTTCGAACCATTGAAGCTCAATTGAACTACTATCGAATTGAACGAGGATATTCCGCATGAACCAAGAGTCGAGCCTTATTTTGATTGTCGATGATGAAGAGGTGGCCCGCGACATCTTGCAGGGTTTCTTGTATCGCGGCGGTTACCGGCTGGCCTTTGCCAGCAACGGTCAGGAAGCCCTGACCTTTGTCGAACAGTCACCCCCCGATGCCATCTTGCTCGATGTGATGATGCCGGACATTGATGGCTTTGAAGTTTGCCAGCGTCTCAAGGCCAACAAGCGGTGGCGACACATTCCCATCATTCTAATTACGGCGCTGGGGGGCCGGGAGGAGTTGATTCGTGGCCTTGAAGCCGGCGCCGACGATTTCTTGTTCAAGCCGATCAACGACCTTGAGCTGCGGGCCCGGGTTCGTTCCTTGCTGCGCATCAAAAAGCAGTATGATGAGCTTCAGGCTAACCTGGAGATGCGGGAGGACCTGGCCCATATGATGGTCCACGATATGAGAACGCCGTTGGGCGCCATTCTGGGCTACAGCGAATTACTGCTGCTGCAACAATCCTTGATGCCGGAGTATGCTGACTCCATTGCTAAAATACACGGCCAGGCCCAGCGTTTGAACTCTTTCATCAACGATATGCTTATGGTCGCCAAAATGGAGGCCGACGAGTTGATCCTGAACCCCAGCGAGGTTGATGTAAGCGAACTGGTCCGGAAAGTCAAAGGGAGTCATGAGGTGATGGCCGCCTCAAAAAGAATCACCCTCAGCCTGGATTTGCCGCCGGAGAGCCGGCAAATTTCTCTGGACAAAAATCTGTTTGAGCGGCTGCTCGATAATCTAATTTCGAATGGCCTCAAATATTCTCCCCCCGGCAGTAAGGTGAAGGTCAAATTAGAACATCCAGAAACCGGTAAGCCACAACTCCGGCTGCAAGTTTTTGATCAAGGCGAAGGCATTCGCGAGGAAGATCGCAGCCGCATCTTTTATAAATATAAAGTGGCCACCCTTAAGGAGCAAGGGGTTCAGGTTGGACTGGGGTTGGCCTTTTGTAAAATGGTGGTTGATGCCCATCAGGGCCACATTTTTGTGGCAGATAACCAGCCTAACGGATCTATATTCACAGTGGAAATTTGAGACATCGGGTTCCAGGTCGGCCAGGCCGGGCCATCCGGCTATCCGGCTGGCGATCCTGACCCAGGCAATTTCACTCCGGCCATAATCACGTGACCATAAAACTTCTGATCATCGATGATGATCGTAACTTAACCGATTATCTGAAAAAATATCTTGAGCTAAAAATGTTTGAGGTGACTATCGCCAATTCCAGCGCGGCGGGCATCGCGGCGGCCCGGCAGTTGAACCCGGAGGTGATCTTGCTCGACCTGATGATGCCCGGCATCGATGGCTGGCAGGTCTGCGCTGCTATCCGGACCTTTAGCCAATGCCCTATTTTGATTTTTTCAGGCGTTCTCAATCCGGACATGGTCACCAGAGCTTTGGATGAAGGCGCCGATGATTACTTGATCAAACCGGCTCCACCGGGCGTAGTTGCCTCACGGTTGCAGCGACTGGCCCGTTTGGTCCGGGCTAATCCGTCAAATGATCAAGCCTAGACGAGCTTCGCCCTCACTGCACAACATCTCCTGCAAATTCAAACTGGTTTCAAACTTTTTCATGGTATATTTGAAACCAATACAAAGTTACAGAAGTGACCGGCACTTTTCACTAATTGAAGAAACTGTCTCCCAAGAAGAACGTTCAGTTGGAATGTTTAAGTGCCGGTCACTTGTATTTAGCAAAAGCCAGGTTACTTGGCCGTAGTATCGGCCAGATCAATCGCATGTCACGCCAGCTTTTAAATCTCCAAGCTAAGCCAAGGCCAGTTCAGCCACGCGGCCTACCCAGGGTCAAGGTACCCGTCCGGCTCAAAATTACGCTGCCCTACGTTCTGCTGGCGTTGGCTTTAGCTATCGCCGCGGCTTATGTGGTGAGCCAGGTAGTGCTTGATACCATTGAGGAACGGTTTACCAATCAGTTAATTGAGGCCGGCAAACTCACCACCGACTGGCTGGTTCGGGAAGAGGATCGTCTACTGGAAACTTTACGCCTGGTCGCGCACACGGATGAAGTAGCCGAAAATCTGGCGACCGGAGATGCTGAGCAACTACGCGAGTTGGTTTTGCCAATTGCCGTTAATTATCAAGAAGATGTCATCGATATTTTGGACCGGCAGGGTACCAGCCTGCTTTCTTTGCGCCATCGTGAAGGGGGCAAGCTGGAAGAATACAACGCCTTCCGGGGTGAAACGGTTTTTAGCCGGTGGGATTTTGTAACAAAGGTCCTTGAGCGGCAAATCACTGCGGGACGAGACAAGTATGCCGGCCTGGCCCGGACGCCCTGGGGAGATTATCTCTATGTAGCCGGACCGATCCGGGACGATCAGGGTGAATTGGTCGGGGTTGTGCTGGTTGGCAAATCCTTGCCTAACCTGGTCCGGGAAATCCGGCAGGATACCCTGGCCCATACCACTATTTATGACCTCAACGGCATTGAGTTGGCCTCAACGCTCCTGTTTTCCGATGAGACCAACTCCGCCCTCGACCCGGAAACCGTCGCCCTGATCCTCGCCCGCCAAAATGACAGTAGCTTAAGACGTTCACTGGTGGTTGCCAGTCTCACCTATACGGAGATTGTGGCTCCCTGGGCAGTCGGTCAAATACCGGGGAGCCAGGCTGATTTGGACAACCAAAATGACATCGGCTTGTTGGGCGTTGCCCTGCCGGAGACGTTTCTGGTCCGGCCCAGCCAGATTACCCGTTTTCAGATCTTTCTTCTCACTGCCGTCACTTTGGTTATGATTATTATTTTGGGCATTTACCTATCCAACCGAATCACCCGTCCGCTCCTGCGAGTAGTCAGCGCTTCAGCGGAAGTGGCCGAAGGAAATCTGGAGGTTCAGGTTGAGGCTGGCGGCAACGACGAAGTGGCGGTCTTGGCGCACTCATTCAACCAGATGGTCTCGGATCTGCGCGAAGGCTCGCTCTATCGTGACCTGCTGGGCCGGACCGTCTCACCCGAAGTGCGGGACGAATTGCGCCGCACTTTTGCCTCCGGCGACGTTCGTCTGGAGGGCCAGGAGGCGGTGGCCACGGTTCTGGTGAGCCATCTGCGCGGCTTCACCACCCTGGCCGAAACAGAAGACCCCACCACAGTGTTGACCTGGTTAAACGAATATTATGGCGAGTTAATCCCTACCCTCACCGCCCACCATGGTGTGATCAGCAAACTGGAGGGCGATACCCTGCTGGCCTTCTTCGGCATCTTGCCCCGCCGGTTAACGCCGCAAGAGAGCGCCTATCAGGCCTGTCAGGCCGCCCTGGCCATCCTGGAAACGGGCGCCAGGCTCAATGCCCGGCGCGGCCAACGAGGGGAGATTCCCTTGATAACCGGCCTCAGCCTCAATACCGGGCCGGTCACAGCCGGCGGTCTGGGTAGCGCCGACCGGCTCCATTACACCATCATTGGCGACACAGTTAACACGGCCGAACTACTTCAAAGCGCCACCCGGCAATTTGGTGAAGAAAGTAGCGCCGTCATCAGCCAGCACACCCTCTTTGCGCTGCGCCAGCGGCGACACGAATTTGAACTGGAGGCGCTGGGAGTCCATAACATCAGGGGAAAAGAGGAGCAGTTGTTGACTTATCGGCTATACCCGGCCGGGCAAGTTGCTGATTGAGATGAAAAAGCGGTCCAGACTGCTGTTTATCCTATTCCCTTTACTGGGTGTGCTATGTCTGGCTGCCACGTTGTTTAGCCAGAATAAGTCAGAAACAGCCAAATCCGAATTTATTCCGGTTAGCTTAGCTTCGCTTCTGGAAGCTGACTACCGGGCTAACCTCGGTTCAGTTCGTCTGCCCGCCCTGCGCCTGGAGTTAATCTGGGATGCCATCTCCGACCGCGAACCGCATGTTGCTGACCTGAACGCCCGCCGCATCGCTCTACTTGACAGCTTACAGACGCCCGTGCCGGTTGTGACCCCCTCCGCCTGCCAGGGCAGCCATATTGTCTACGCCAGCCAGGATACCTGGCTCGATTCGGCCCAGCCTACGGCCACTCACGGCGACGATCCCAGCCTCAGCATTGGCCGTGACGGTGATCAGCTCAAGCATATCCTGCTCTTCTTCCCCATTGGCGACTCGCTCCCCCCCGGCGTCTACATAAAAACGGCTCGCCTCGAGCTAGTACCAGTGACGGAAAATGCTGAAATTGTGGAACTTCAGCTTTTCAGCCTGGCCACACCCTTTGCGGAGTTAACCACCAGTTGGTCCAACCAACCGCCATCCGACTTGCCTTATCGCGCCGCGTTCCTGCCGGCCAGCAAGGTCCATAGCTGGGACCTGACCGATATGGTGCAGAACTGGCTTCTGGATTACGATTCAATGAGTGGCCTCCTCCTGAAGCCTGCCGCCGCCTTTGACTTTACCCAGGTTTATTACAGCCGCGAGGCCGACCGGCATACCAGTACTCAGGTTGGCAACGCCAACCAGCCCGTGGGACCTCGCCTGGTCATCGACTGTGGCAGCCAACCTCAACAACCACCAGCCATAGCCGCAGCACCTCAAACAGCTATCCCTGGCCCCACCCCCATACCCACCAGCACCGGCTCGATGACCCCCTTGCCGCCGGCCGCGCCGACCCAAACAGCCGTGGCTTCGCCGCCGCCCACCGTCGTCATCCCGACCTTGCCGCCGCCGTCGCCCACCACCCCGCTGCCGTCACCGTCGCCGGCGCCAACTCAGCCGCCCGCGCTGCCTTCACCCACTTCCGCCCCCTCAACTCCGACCACCCTTCCGCCGACGCCGACTGCGCCACCGTCAACGGACGGCCCAGATGATCCCGATGAGCCGGATCCACCCCTGCCTGTTTTGGCCATCAACGGTGTTACCATTACCGAAGGCGATGGCGGTACACTTAGTGCTATCTTCGATGTCACCCTGTCCGCGGCCAGCCCCAACCCGGTGACAGTCGATTTTACCGTTGCCGATAATACGGCTACCGCTCCGGCCGACTACATCGCCGCCAGCGGCTCCCTGACGTTTGCCCCCGGCGTCACCCGGCAATCGATCACTGTATTGATCCAGGGCGACACTTTGGACGAACCGGACGAAACCTTTTTCGTCACCCTGTTCAACCCTTGCAACGCCAGCCTCAGCACCGGCCAGGCCCTGGGTCGCATCCTCGACGACGATCCTCCGCCTGCCCTGAGTATCGCCGACGTAACGACGCCGGAAGGCGACAGCGGCGTAACCGACGCAGTTTTCACCGTCTCTCTATCAACCGCCAGCGGCCAGATGGTTACGGTCGATTACAGTACCCTCCCCGGTACGGCCGCGGCTCCCGCTGACTACCTGACCACCAGCGGCCTGCTGACCTTCCCACCGGGCGCACTCAGCCAGACCATCCGTATCGCCATTATCGGCGACACGGTCGTCGAAGCGAACGAGACTTTTTTGACCAACCTGACCAACCCCGTCAACGCCGCCATTGCCGCTAACCAGGCTGTCGGCACGATTCTCAACGACGACGGCCTGACCATTTCCATTGGCGACGTGACCGTGATGGAAGGCGATACCGGGACAGTAGCAGCCATCTTTACCGTCAGCCTTTCCACGCCCAGCGCCCTGCCCGTGCAGGTGGATTATGCCACAGCGGACAACAGCGCCGCGGCCCCGGCCGACTATACGGCCATTCCCACGACCACCCTGACCTTCGCGCCACTGGTGACCGTCCAGACCATCACCGTCACTGTCCAGGGTGACACGCTCGACGAAGCCGACGAGACCTTCTTCATCAATCTGAGCGGCGCAACCAATGCCACTATCGCCGATAACCAGGGCCTGGGCATCATCACCGATAATGACAACAGCGCTTCCCTGTGCGCTTCTCCAATGATCACCCTCACCGCTACCGCAGACACTTACCTGAGAAGCAACCAGTCAGACAGCAACTTTGGCTCAGATCCAGATCTTCGTACTAAACCGCCAGACAATGAGAGAAATACGCTCATTCAGTTCGATCTGGCTACGGTTCCTCCAAACAGCCTGATCACCTGCGCCGCCCTCCTGCTCACCCAGACATCACTCTCGGATACCGGGCAGAATGTCAACATCCACCGGATTACCACTAGCTGGTTGGAGAGCCAGGCCACCTGGGCGGAACGACTCGCCGGGACCCCGTGGGATACCCCAGGTGGGGGGGGCGATTTTGACCTCACCATTGAGGCTACCTTTGTTCCGAGTGCTACCAATCACGCCGCGAACGTCACCTCGCTGGCTCAATTCTGGTTAGACAATCCTACCTCCAACTTTGGTTTGTTGATGGAAGCGCAAAACGCGGGCTCTAACGGTGAGGTTCAGTTCGTCAGCCGCGAAGACGGAGGCAATCCGTCTCCCAGACTCGTTATCGAATACATCCCCACGCTTTCCATTAACGACGTGACCGTCACTGAGGGTGACAGCGGCACCACGAGCGCCGTCTTCACGGTAACCCTTTCCTCGGCCAGTAGCCAGACTGTTACCGTCAACTACGCCACCAGCGATGGCACCGCTACCACTGCCGATAACGATTATGTGGCGACCAGCGGAGCGTTGACCTTTAGCCCCGGTGTCACCGCCCAGCCTATTACCGTAATGGTCACCGGCGACCTGAATTCAGAGGCTACCGAAACCTTTTTGGTGAATCTGAGCAACCCGGCCAACGCAGCTATCGGCACCGGTCAGGGCATTGGTACAATTCTGCAAGATATGGGCGGCCTGTCCCGGCCGGCGCAAAATTCGGCGTATCTACCCTTGATCGTGAAATAACGCCTCTTTGTTTGACCCGTCCGCAAAGGCATAGGGATGCCTTTGCTACGGCCAAAAATTGAATCTGTTGAGGACGTAGGACGGCATCCCGATGCCGTCCGTTAAGGTGAGACCACAATGTCGGTCAGATAGATGAAATCATCGGGGTTCCCGTCGTGGCGGGGCAAACGCTGGCCGCTCGAGGCCAGGTATACCCCGGCAATCAGGGGATAGGCACCGGCCGGCAGGTCGTCCGGTAACTGGAGGCCGTAGCCCTGCGTCGCCGTCTGGCCCGGTAATAAGGGCGAGCGCCCAAAATTCTGCAAGTCGAGCAGCAACCGGTCCTGCTGCGCCGCCTGACCCCCGCCATTTTCAGCCAACAAATGCACAAAACTGATGACCGCCTCATGCGGCAAAGCCACGCCCGGCTCGCCCACCGCCGGCGCCTGCCAGGTTAGCCTCACTTTGAGCACCTCGCCAGGGCTGGCCTGACTATTCAACACGGCAAAATCAAGCAGGGTGAGATTGCCAGCAAAAGGCACGTTCAGCGGAACGGATGGGGTGGCCGCCGTTGGCTGAGCAGACAGGGCGAAGAGGGTCAACCGGCCGCTGCCGCTAAACCATTGCTCGCTCACCGGAAAAGCC
>CAYZHI010000161.1:0-7845 GCA_964477335.1 uncultured Caldilineaceae bacterium
GTTTGTGGGCGTGCCCCCCTTACCCGAGTTTGGCTACCCCCAAATTCGCGAGTTTGCCGCGGCGACTCTGACAATTTTAGCCGAAGTTGCCCCGGACACCCGCCACCTGGCTACTACCGTGCATGGAATCGGCTTTGGCCTGGATGAGGTGGAAGCCTTTTTGGCCCAGTTAGCCGGCTTTCTGGAAGTGCTGCAACGGGGGGGAGTTCCGCCCGCTTTGGAGCGCATCTCGATTGTCGATCGCAACCCCGACCGGGTGCAGCGCCTGCGGCAAATTCTGGATCAAAATCTGGCCGGAGCCGACTACGCCACCAAATTGGAGTCACTGCCAGGTTATCGCCTGGCGGCTGGACCGCGCCGGATGGGCCACGCCGGGGCGATTATTGAAGCGCCGCGGCTGATCGCCTCCCGGGCCATTGCCACGGCCGGGTCCAAAAGTGAGCTAAAACCGCACGTCTTTGTGGCCATGCCGTTCAAAAAAGAGATGGACGATGTCTTCTATTTTGGTATTCAGCAACCGGTTCGTGAGCTGGGCTTTGTTTGTGAGCGGGTGGACCAGGAGGCTTTTGTCGGCGACATCCTCGACCGAGTCAAGCAAAAGATCGAAACTGCAACGATCGTCATCGCTGAATTGACCGGCGCTAATCCAAATGTCTACCTCGAAGTGGGTTACGCCTGGGGCAAAGGGCGTCCAACGCTCTTGCTGGCCAGGGCTGAGGAAGAGCTCCGCTTTGACGTGCGCGGCCAAAGAACCTTGAAATATGAGCGAATTATCGATCTAAAAGAGGCTCTGACCCGAGAATTAACGGCGCTTCGGGATGAAGGGCTGATCTAGCCGAATCCTCTCCAACGGCGCTATCCAGTCAAAAACAAAAGTGGCGACGAATGCCTTTGCCCTCGTCGCCACAGACCCAAAATCCAGAATTTATAAAGTTATATCCCGGCCGCCACCAGATCGCCAACTTCACTGGTCGAATAGCCCATTTTGCCGGCGGCCATACTCTTTAGCTTGTGGGCCGTCACCTCCATCACCGACTTTTCGATGGCTGCGGCTGCGGCCGTTTCGCCCAGGTGGTCCAGCATCATCGAGCCGCACACAATCGAAGCCAGCGGGTTAATGACATTCTGGCCCGTATATTTGGGGGCCGACCCGCCAATCGGCTCAAACATGCTCACCCCCTCAGGATTGATGTTCCCGCCGGCGGCAATACCCATGCCGCCCTGGGTAATGGCGCCCAAATCGGTGATAATATCGCCAAACATATTGCCGGTAACAATTACGTCAAACCATTCTGGGTTTTTGACCATCCACATGCAGGTGGCGTCGACGTGGTAATATTCCCGTTTGATATCAGGATATTCGGCCGCGCCAATTTCGTGAAAGGCCCGCTCCCACAAATCGTACACATAGGTCAGCACATTGGTTTTGCCGCATAGAGCCAGGGTGTTGTTCTTGTTCCGTTTCCGGGTATATTCAAAGGCGTAACGCAAGCAGCGCTCCACCTGAAACCGGGAGTAAACCATACTCTGGATGGCTACTTCTGCCGGAGTGCCTTTCATCGAGACCCCGCCGATGCCGGTATAAACATCGCCCGTATTTTCGCGGACCACCACGTAATCAATATGCTCTGGCCCTTTGTCCTTTAGCGGCGTCTCAACCCCCGGATACAATTTGACCGGGCGCAAATTGATGTATTGGTCCAGCTCAAAACGCAATCTTAACAGAATGCCCTTTTCCAGGATACCCGGCTTGACGTCCGGGTGGCCGATCGCGCCCAGGAAAATTGAGTCGAATTGGCGCAGTTCGTCCGCCGCCGAGTCCGGCAGTACTTCGCCGGTGCGCAAATAACGATCACCCCCAAAATCAAAGGTCGTCAAATCCAATTTAAATCCAAACTTGCTGGCCGCCGCATCGAGAACTTTGATCCCCTCCCTGACAACTTCCGGTCCGGTCCCATCACCTGGTAGAACGGCAATCTTGTAACTCTTACTGGTCATCATATTTCCTTTCAATATAAGCAGTTGATTTTCTGCATTATAATTATGGGGCCTGTTTCAAACAAGTCACAGCACGGCGCTGACCGACTCAACCAATAACTGCACCATCTCATCGAGTTGCTCATCGGTGATGATGAACGGCGGGGCCACCATCACCTGGTCGCCCCACAGCCCGTCGATGTTGCCGCTGCTGGGGTAAACGATCAACCCCCGCTCAAAGGCCGCGTCGCCGATTTTGCGGGCCAGCCCCCGCTCGCTGGGAAACGGCTCCTTACTCTGGCGGTCGGCCACAAACTCAAGGCCCCACATCAGCCCCCGGCCACGGATATCACCTACATAGGGATGGTCAGCAAAGGCCTGGTGCAGTTTCCGGCCCAACTTCTCTCCCTGTGTCCGGGCTGCCTCGACCAGCCTGTGCTCCTGGATGTAGCGTAGTACGGCCAGGCCGGCGGCCACGGCAACGGGGTGGTGAGAAAAAGTACCGCCGTGGTTAAAGTCGCCCCGCCCGGCCCGGATGGTTTGCACATCTGAGGTTTTGACCGCGATCATCGAGAGCGGGCAATAACCGCCGCCGGCGCCTTTGGCCAGCGTCATAATGTCCGGCTCGACACCCCAATGCTCGATGCCGAACCAGGCCCCGGTGCGGCCAAAGCCGGTCATTACTTCATCAGTGATCAGCAGGATATTATACTGGTCGCAAATCTCCCGAATAATCGGCCAGTACTCCGGCGGCGGCACCACGGCGGCCAAGCCGGAGCCGCTGATCGGCTCGGCGATGAAGGCGGCAATGGTCTCTTTACCGTTGATTTTGATAGAGTATTCCAGGGCATGGGCGCAGCGCAGCCCGCACGAGGGGTAAGCCAAATTGAACGGACAGCGGTAACAATAGGGTGGAGCGATGTGGGGCGTCTGCTGGATCATCGGCCGGTAGGGCTGGCGCAGCCCCGGCCGGCCGCTCACCCCCAAAGCTGCCAGGGTGGTGCCGTGATAGCTTTGCCAGCGGGAGATAATCAAATAACGGCCCAATTCCCCCCGTTCAAGCTGGACCTGCCGGGCAAACTTCAACGCCGACTCCACCGCCTCCGAACCGCTGCTCAGGTAAAAGAAGCGCGGGTTTTCCAGCGGCATAACCTCGGCTAAGGCGTTACTGTAATCTTCTAAAACCTGAGTGGTAAACATGGTGGCGTGAACATAGGGCGCAGTTTGGGCCTGGGCCGTTATGGCCTGGATCACCTCCTGCACTCCATAACCGATATTGATCAAAACCGGCCCGCCGGAAGCATCCAGGTAACGTTTGCCGGCGGTGTCATACAAATAAACCCCTTCGGCATGTGAAATCATAGGCCGGGCATAAGCCATGCGACGGTAAAAAACGTGGCCGTTCATTTCATTGTAGACTGTCATAAGCTGTTCCCTTCTGGATTAAACGGCGGTAGTTGCAGTGAACAACTCCGTGCCTAAAAAAACGTATTCTAAGACCAGATGGCTGGAAAATCAAGATTGCCGGATGGCCGGGTGTGTCCGACATTTTAGGCGGACCGGGGGGTGTGGGGGGTGCTCCCCCAATTCCCCCCTGTGCTTTCCAAAAATTTTGGACGCACCCGGATGGCCGGGTGTGTTGTCTTATGCTGGCTGGTTTGGTATAATGGGGTGACTCAAGTTAAATCAGGTGGCGCCAGAGATACCAGAGATATATGAACAGCAAATATGATGTCATTGTGATCGGCAGCGGTCCCGGCGGTGAAGGGGCGGCCATGAAAGCGGCCAAAGAGGGCAAACACGTGGCCATGGTCGAACAATATCCGCAAGTTGGGGGCAACTGCACCCACCGCACCACCATCCCCAGTAAAGCCCTGCGGCAGGGCATCCAACAGATGATCGACACGGGCAACTATGAGGGCGCCAGCCTACCCATACTGCTAAAATCGGCCGAGGCGGTCATCAGCCAGCAGGTAACGATGCGCCAGAGTTTTTACGACCGGAATCGGATCGATGTACTGCATGGCCGGGCTGCTTTTATTGACCCGCACACAATTGAAGTTAGCCGGCCCGACAATTTGCCCCGGCGTTATAACGCCGACGCGTTTGTAATTGCGGTGGGAGCCAGCCCTTACCATCCACCCGACGTAGACTTTTCTCACCCCCTCATCGTCGACAGCGACACCGTCTTAACCCTTGACACTAACCCCCGCTCGATTACTATTTATGGCGCCGGCGTCATCGGTTGCGAATACGCCTCGATTTTTCGGGGCTTACGGCTCAAAGTCAATCTGATCAACACCCGCGACCGGCTGCTCTCCTTTTTGGATGACGAAATCGTTGACGCCCTGAGCTACCATCTGCGGGAGAATGGCGTTCTCATCCGCCACAATGAGGAATATGAAAAGGTGACGGCCGATGCCTCCGGCGTAACCGTTTATCTCAAATCCAACAAGCAGATTCGCAGCGATGTGCTGCTTTGGGCCCAGGGTCGAACCGGGAATACCGATAATATGGGTCTGGAGAATATTGGGCTGGAACTGGATAACCGGCGCAATATCAAAGTCAACGACTGTTACCAATCGGCCCAACCCCATATCTATGCCGTTGGTGATGTCGTCGGCTACCCCAGCCTGGCCAGCGCCGCTTACGACCAGGGGCGTTTTGCGGCCACGCACCTGGTTTTTGGCACCTGTGAAGACCACCTGGTCAAATACATCCCCACCGGCATCTATACCATTCCTGAAATCAGTTCGGTTGGCTTAACTGAGCAGGAGCTAACAGCCAAGCGAATCCCCTATGAAGTTGGTCACTCATTATTCCGCAACCTGGCTCGAGCCCAACTTGCCGGCCGGACCACCGGCATGCTCAAGCTGCTTTTCCACCGGGAGACTCTGGAAATCTTGGGCGTTCATTGTTTTGGCTCGCAAGCTTCAGAGATTATCCATATTGGCCAGGCCATCCTGGCCCAAAAAAGCCCGGCCAATAGCCTGATGTACTTCATCAATACGACCTTCAACTATCCAACTATGGCCGAGGCATACCGGGTGGCGGCCCTTAATGGCCTGAATCGAGTCCGGGCGTTGCGGTGAGTAACCGAAATTTGGGTTTTACAAATTATCTCAAAAAGAGTATGATTTAATAGCTAGACTTGCCAGGCAGGTCAAAATTGGCTTTGACATAACTTGGCGAATGTGATACACTCCCACCATTATCATGAACCACGGCATCTATCCGGTCACGATTGCAGCACCGATCAACCACAGGGAACCGGCCAACGAGCTGATCTACTACCGAATCCGAGCGTTTGACCTCTACCCTGACTTAAAACATGCCATTTTTACCCGCCGGGGCGGCGTCAGCCAAAGCCCTTTTGCCAGTCTCAATCTGGGAGCGTCGGTGGGCGATGTGCCCGAGGCAGTAGCCCAAAACCTGGTCCGAGCCTGTCAGATAGTTGGCGCAAGCCCGGACCAAACCGTCTCTTGCCACCTGACTCACAGCGCCGATGTTTTCAGCGTCAACCGGCATAACCGGCAGCGGGTGATGGGCTATGGTGATGGCTTGATTACGGCTGACCCGGCCATTTATCTGACGATGCGTTTCGGCGACTGCACCCCGCTGATTTTTTTTGACCCGGTCCGGCGGGCAATTGGATTAGCCCACGCCGGCTGGCGGGGAACGATGAAGAATGTCGCCGGCGCTGTGGTCGAGGCGATGGTCAACCGGCTGGGCTGCGCGGTTGACCATATTAGCGCCGTAATCGGCCCGGCCATTGGGCCATGTTGCTATGAAGTTGGCCCCGACGTGAGGCAGGCTGCAGCGCAGGCCCTTAACGAGTCCGACAGCTTGTTCAGCCATGGCCGCAATGGGCACGCCCACTTTGACTTGTGGGAAGCTAATCGACGCCAGTTGGTCGCCTGCGGCGTAACCCGGATCATCCAATCTGAACTGTGTACAGCCTGCCGCACCGACCTCTTCTTTTCCCACCGGGCTGAGCAGGGCCGCACCGGCCGGTTCGGGGTGATCATCGGGCTTGAGGAATAGAGGCTATGAGCAACCTGGCGGCCAATATTGCGGCCGTCCACGAGCGGATGGAGGCAGCCGCAACGCGGGTCGGGCGCAAAATCGATGAGATTACTCTGGTGGCGGTTACCAAAACCCATCCGCTGGAAACCGTCATTGCCGCTTACCAGGCCGGCTTGCGCCACTTTGGCGAAAATCGGGTGGGCGAGGGTTGTGAAAAGGTCGCCGGGCTGGCCCGGCTTATCCCGGTTGAGCCGCCCGACCGGCCGACCTGGCATTTGATCGGCCACTTGCAGAGTCGCCAGGTTGGGCAGGCCCTGGGCCAGTTCCAGATGATCGAGGCCGTGGACAGCTTGAAACTGGCCCAACGGATCAACCGGCTGGCCGAACGGGACGGCTATCCGCCGGTTGAGATATTGTTGGAGTGTAACGTTTCGGGCGAGGCCAGCAAATATGGTTTTGCCCTGGCGCGCTGGTCCACCGACCCGGCCCAATTGGATGCTTTTTTACAAACCGTAACCGAACTGGCCACGCTGGACAGGCTTATCCTCCGCGGGCTAATGACGATGGCCCCGCTGGCAGCCGACCCGGAAGAGACCAGGCCGGTTTTCAAGAGCCTGGCGGCGCTGCGGGATAGGTTACAGGTCGAAAGGCCGCAGTTTGATTGGCGGCATCTGTCGATGGGCATGACTGACGATTTTGAGGTGGCCATCGAAGAGGGGGCCACCATTGTTCGATTGGGACGGGCTTTATTCGGAGAACGAGCGTAGGAGCAGGGTACAGGTTGCCAGTTGCCACCAAAAAGATTACGCTCATATTAAATACAAGTGCATTGTAGGGGCGCAAGGCCTTGCGCCCCTACATAATAAGCAGTTGTTCTCAACATGAGCCAAAGATTAATTGATCTCATTTCCTGAGAAGGCGGAGTCTACCATTGTCGACATTAAAGGACGCAACCATTTCTTTTATTGGCGCAGGAGCGATGGCCACGGCAATGATCGCCGGGATTACCAAACAGGAGTTAATTAAGCCTGAAAATATTATCGCCAGCGACCCTTACGTGGGCCAGCTTGAAAAATTGAGCCAACGTTACCATATTCAGACCACCCAAAACAACCTGGAAGCGGTCAAGGGCCGCGATATTGTGGTCTTATCGATCAAGCCGCAAAGTTTGGCTGAGGTGGCCGAGGAGCTTCAGGGGCACATTCCGGCCCGCGCCCTGGTCTTATCGATTATTGCCGGGGCTACCATCACCAAGATGAGCCAAAAGTTGCATCACTACCGGGTCGTCCGGGTGATGCCCAATACCCCGGCCCGAGTCGGTAAAGGTATGTCGGTTTGGACGGCTACCGATGAGGTCAGTGAGACGCAGCGCGGCCAGGCTCGTGAGATTCTGGCGGCCCTGGGGGAAGAGATTTACGTGGACCACGAAGATGAGTTGGATATGGCTACCGCCTTGTCGGGGACAGGACCGGCTTACGTTTTCCTGTTTATGGAGGCGATGATCGACGCCGGGGTGCACATGGGTTTTTCGCGGCGGGTGGCCCAAGAGCTGGTCTACCAGACCATCGAGGGTTCGGTAGCTTTTGCCCGGGAGAGCCAGCGCCATCCGGTCGAACTGCGTAATATGGTAACCTCGCCGGGCGGTACTTCGGCCGAGGCGCTGTACCAACTGGAAAAAGGCGGCTTTCGTACCGTCCTGTCCAAGGCCATCTGGGCCGCCTATCAAAAATCTCGTTACCTGGGAGGCTTGGACAACGATGGGTGATGTCAGCATGGCTCTGGCCACCATTATTAATGTGGTATTTCAGTTGTTTTGGTGGGCAATTCTGAGCAGGGTTCTGC
>CAYZHI010000162.1:0-7809 GCA_964477335.1 uncultured Caldilineaceae bacterium
GCAGGCGACCGGCGTCGACCCTGTCCTCTGATCAACGAGGCCATAGTGGCTAGGCTGCGCCGCCACCAACTTGCCTGGTGAGATTGATCCGCAACCTGGGCGCGCGTCAATGACAAGCTTATTGGCAAACCTCTAACCGACACCTGCCGGGCCGACAGGAATAAGATTGGGCAGATGAAAGCCCCAATCATAACTTTCAACGTGGCAATATCGGGACGCACCAGCCGCGCCAAAACTAATCCGACCAAAATATATTGAATCAATAAGGCCAGAATCAATGAACGCCAATCCCGTCCGACTAAAATGAGACTGGCGGTTACAAACAGCCCCAGCAAAGCGGCTTCCTGGCTGATAAATTGGAGTTGACTTAATAGTTGCGGAAGTGTAGGCATCAACAATCGGCTGCCCTCATTTGGGCAGAATTTATGTTCCCAACAGGATAATGACAACGCCAACCACGGCGGTAAATAAGGCCCAGCCCATATAATGTTGTCCTTGCAATAGAACTTCCACGCGCAAAATTACTTTGCTGCCTCTATCCAGTAGCGCTGCCCCTCCCGACCAGGCAGCTACCAATAATTCGGCAAACTCCCCTAAACTATCCGGAGCCAGACCCAACCGGTTCATGATTTGGCGCTTGTAATAGCCAAAGCTAACGGCCAATATCACCACAATCACCAATGTCATTAAAATGGCAGGCGGCCGGTCTAAATCGGCTGCGGGCAGCGCTGTTTTGGTCAAGGTCGAAAGAATAAATGGAGCCAGGCCAGGAATCAAGAAAGGCACCATAATAAGGACGGCAGCCACGGCTTGAACGCCGCTCTCAGCTTTTTGCTCCCACAGCCGCAGCCAATAACTCACCAAACTACTCAAGGCCAACCCCTCGGCCAGGACAATCAAAATGACAAAAGCAATATTCTGGGAGTCAATTACACTCTGATAAATCTGGCTGCGAAGCGGCCAGTTCAACGAAAAAGGAACGCCAATTAAGGTCAGTGTCGCCCCAGCAGCCGGTAGGTAAGGCCACAACCAGCCTCGCTCACTCATGTGCGGCTTGCCGCGTTGAGGCGTGAGCCATAACGCCACCAAACTGAGCATAAGCCCCAACACATAAGCTACGGCAGCGCCCTCCGCCAACGACTCAGCCAGCAGAAGAAAGAGCGTTTCTACAATGATGAGCGAAATCAACAGGGTTGGACGTTCGTCCGCCAACCACGCCAGCAAACCAGCCAACACCATAGTCAATCCGACCAACCACAACAGGGATTCCGGCAAGGGTGCTGGCCAAACTCTGATACCCAAATACAACCCCGCCGTCAGCCAAAGGACAAGTTGAACCAGATAACTGAACTCTTTACCAGGCGCCAGCCGCACCGTCTCGATGAGGGGGTACAGCCCCAACCGCAACCACAGGGCCACCCCCATTAAAAAGTTACCGGCAGCGACATCCAAAGAAGTCAAAATTAAACTGCCGGTGGTAAAAATAGCCAGGAACAGGCGGGCCACCCCCAGATTGGTCTGTCCACGCCGCAACCAATAGACCATCGTTACAAAATCAAAGATGAAAATGGCGTAACCAATGGTCAAGCCGTTGGCCGACACAAATAGCAAGCAGGCGGCTGCCCCCAGCGCCAACCACGTTGACATATTGGCCGTGTTGGCCGGATGGGCCGAGTTGGCCAGAGTTAAGGCCAGTAAAACCAGGAGAGTCAGGGTTAAGAAGGAAAGGCTGATTAGATCCGCCCGGATGGTCAAGGCAGCGACCGATTCGCTGGTGGAAAAATTCCAACCCGAAAGTAGTTCCAACTCTTCAGCCAAAGAATCGGTTTCAACTGCCAGGCGAGTACCGAGCAGCGCCAGAATCGCCAGGCCAACCAGAAGGGGCGCGCCAAAATCAGCCAGCCGGGCAGAACGCCACCGCTCTGGCAGGCGGGGAAAAACAACAGACAAAATGAAAGCGCCCAACAGCAACACCGCCGCCGGCGCCAGGGGAGAAAAGAGACTCACAAACATAAGGGTTTGGATTCTATCACAACCGCGTCGGATTGGAAAATTGGCCTTTTAGTCAATTTTGCGGCTCAAAACGGGTCACACCTTCCACTCGATCAAAATCACGATCATAGGAGTACAATTCATTCAACTCAACCACGTCCATCTCTGCCACGATGAGCGCATCAGAGAAGTCGAGGCTGCCTTCGACAAACAGGCTTAACGCCTCCCAGACCAACGCTTTACGGGCCATCTGAACGCCATCGAGCGCCAACAGATCCCCCACAAACTGGCGGATACGCTCAATAGGCCAACTATAAAAGCTGCGCAAGGTCCAAACCACATCGCTCAGAGCCGCTTCAGGTAAAAAAACGGCTTCCTCACCTTGCTGCACGCGGGCGAATAGGTCCCGGCAGCGAGGCGACATCTCAGGATGGTCGGCTGTAATAAAGCGGAGGATCACATTGGCGTCAATCGCTCTCAGACTCACGCACCACCTCTCCAACCCGGTTGAGTGTAGTCGCGGCCCGAATCTGCTCCCAATCTTGCGGCCCATCGACTTCAACCGCGCCGTACCAACGCAAAATATCGCCGCTATAGGTTTGCAGCTCGATGCGACCCTGTCTCGCTACAAAAACCACCTTGTCACCCGGTTTTACATCCAACCTCTCTCTAACCGCTTTGGGCAAAACCAACTGCCCTTTAGACGAAAGCGTTGCTGTCCAGACCATTGTCATTCCTCTTACAATTATCAATTATTCTTACTCGATAACCATTGTACAACTGTTTTTCCCTAATTGTCAATATCTGAACAATAATCAATGTGAACTCATTCACAATTCACTATTATCCCGGGGCTAAATAAAAGAGCGCCTCTGGTGAGAGGACCAGAGGCGCAGTGGGGATGCGGTGTGTGGTATTTCTTTGACCCGCCACACTCGGGTCATAGGAGGAAACGCTTGTTCCTGGTCAATAGGAGCAAACAAACGTAGTAAGCAATGTTATATTAAGAAACCCGCCGGTCTTGCATCCGCTTGCGCAAGAAAGTTGGTACTTCCAAATCTTCGGGATCGTAGATCGGTTCGCGGCGCGGCTGCTCTTCGCGCGGGCGAGCTTCCCTGACTTTGGTTTGCGGAAAAACAATGGTCTTGGTATCGGCCTTGGCCTCAATAACTTCTCGCCGTTTGCCGGTAACGTAAGTTTTGCGCTGCACCGCCCCTTCAAAACCGGTCGCAATCAGGGTAATTCTCAACTCATCGGTCAGGGTTTCGTCAATGACCGCCCCAAAGATGATGTTGGCTTCGGGATGGGCCTTGCGCTTGATAATTTCAGCCGCCTCATTGACCTCAAACAGGCTCAGATCTGGCCCGCCAGTGAGATTGAACAGAATACCCTGGGCTCCGTCAATGGTAACATCCAACAGGGCCGAAGCCACGGCGCTTTCGGCCGCCTGGACGGCCCGATTGTCGCCCCGGCCTACGCCAACCGCCATCAAGGCGCTGCCGCCGCCGCTCATAATCGAACGAACATCGGCAAAGTCAAGATTAATCAGGCCGGGCACCGTAATCAATTCAGAAATGCCCTGGATACCCTGGCGCAGCACATCGTCCGCGGTGCGAAAAGCCTGGGTCATACTGGCCTTCTTGTCCACAATTTCCAGCAGGCGATCGTTAGGAATGACAATCAGCGTATCGACGCTTTGCTTGAGCTTCTCGATGCCCTCCATAGCAATGTTCTGGCGGCGGCTGCCTTCAAAATTGAAGGGACGGGTAACCACCCCAATAGTCAAGGCGCCGGATCTTTTGACAATCTCAGCAATTACCGAGGCCGCGCCGGTGCCGGTACCGCCGCCCATCCCACAGGTCACAAAGACCATGTCGGCGCCGCGCAGCACCTCTTCCAGCTCTTGAGACGACTCTTCGGCTGCTTTCATACCGACTTCGGGGTTACCGCCGGCGCCCAGGCCGCGGGTCAGCTTATCTCCAATGCGAATCCGTTGTGGGGCAGCGCTCATCAGCAGGGCCTGGGCGTCGGTGTTGACCGCCACAAATTCGACCCCGCGTAGACCCTCGGCAATCATCCGGTCTACCGCATTACTGCCGCCCCCACCCACACCGACCACCTTAATTTGGGCAAAATTTTCCGGCTGCATCCCATAATTTGGATTTCCATTTTTCGACATTTTGTTCTCTCCTTGTCAGAGTTAAGCCTGACCGTATAAATCTTTGGCGATTAGGAAATTGGTGATTGGAGATTCCCGATTAACAATCCCTCAATCTCCAAATCTCTAATCTCCCTACTCTAATCTCGCGCTGAGATAGCCTCATCACCCCGGTAGAAAAACCTTCAACCACGACGGCATTTTGAGCGAGTGATTGGTCGGCTGCCGGGCGGCGCGAGTCAGATCATGCTTGATGCCCCAATCTAACAAGCCCACGCTGGTGGCAAAAGCCGGGCTTTGGAGTGTGTCAACCAACCCCTGCAAATTTTGCGGCTCGCCAATCCGCACCGGCAGCCCCAAGACCTCGCGGGCCAAGTCCCGGATACCCGTTAATTCGGCTGTACCACCGCACAGCACCACCCCGGCCGGCAACAACCCATCGTAACCACTCCGTTTAATCTCCTTCAAGATTAGCTCAAAAATCTCTTCAACGCGAGCTTCAATAATTTCGGCCAAGAATTGGCGCGAAACCTGCTGCTGCCCATCTCCACCAAACACATTGATCTTGATCATTTCTTCCGGCATAATCGGCTGCGCTAAAGCATGGCCATACTTTATCTTCACCTCTTCCGCCACATCAAAGGGCGTCCGCAGCCCGACGGCAATATCCCTGGTAACCTGCTCCCCGCCGGTCGGCAGGACCACCGTATGCCAGATGCTACCCTCGATGAACAGGGCAATGTCGGTGGTGCCGCCGCCGATATCAACCAGAGCCACACCCATCTCCCGTTCGATGTCGGTCAGAAC
Organism: uncultured Caldilineaceae bacterium; assembly: GCA_964477335.1. Taxonomy (GTDB): domain Bacteria; phylum Chloroflexota; class Anaerolineae; order 4572-78; family J111; genus CAYNLK01. The sequence goes on from CAYZHI010000162.1 coordinate 4,958, forward strand.
GGCTTCGCCGGAGGCCAGCGGCTCCAGCACTAGCGCATCGATCTGCACACCGGCATTTTGCACGCAGCTCACCAGATTTCGAATCGATGAGGTCGAACCGGTGACAATGTGCGCTTCTACCTCAAGCCGGTAGGCCTGCATCCCCAGCGGATCACGCACCCCATCTTCGCCATCAACCGAATAACTGCGGGGAATGACGTGTAAAATCTCCCGATTCTGCGGAATATCGATGGCCCGGGCGGCTTCTAAAACCCGCTCCACATCCAAAGCCTGCACGCCACGCTCCCCCCGACTAATGGCCACCACCCCCCGGCTATTGAGTGCGCTAATATGGGCGCCGGCTAAACCGACGTAGGCGCTGGCAATCTCATAACCGGATGTCCGTTCGGCCAGGTGGATCGATTCCAGGACGGCATTGGTCACCTCATGCACATCCACCACCACACCTCGCCGGATACCTTTGGAGGGCACCGTCCCCACTCCAACAATGCGCGTGGCATGCTGTGGGGGCGGTCCAACCTCGGCCACCAGGGTGCAGATTTTGGTAGTGCCTATATCAAGGGCAACGACTGTCTGATCCACACCTGGCCTCCCCGTGTTGGTGTACTAATGGCGCTACATCGCTTCCCCTGGCATAATGCAGGTAAGGTGTAAGCTTTAGTTTAACACAATATGTAGTATTTTGCAAGAGTTTATACCACAACATCTTGTGTTTTTCCTTAAAATTCACCAATTCTCTTTTTTCTCGTCCAGTCTCATTGCCGCCACAGTTTATGGCGCAACTGAATTAGACGACGGCTGGGTCAGAGCCGTCGAGGCCGGTTCCCCAATCCTGATAACCGCATTGGGCCGGTAAACGGGCCTAAGCGGGTTGCGCACATCAAGATAGGCCGGGGTAATGTTCCGCGCCTTCAAATCGGCCAGGACGGCCGTCAATACCACCAGTTTGGCTTCAATCTCTTCACCAGCCCCTAAATAGACCGGCCAACCTTCAGGCGTAGCCACTGTTAAACCATTGGCCCGAGAATACCGAATAATCGATAAGTTACCGGCAAATCGGCGCAACTGCTGAGTTCCTTTGATAATATTCGGATCAATTTGTTGCCCCGGTTCCACGGGCTGCTGGTCGTCATCAATGATCCGCAGCATCCCCTCAATATTTTCTTTAGGCGGCACAATGGTCCCCTCTTGATCCACCCACCAGACTGACTCGCCCGTTTGCCACAACAGTTCCGGCTGGCGCTCGACCACTGCAATTTTCACCTGGGCCGGCAGAGCTACGGTTACCGAGGCTGTTTTGATATTGGGCACGGCCATAAGTCTATCGACGACCTCAGCCGAACTAATCCAGAAAATACTCTGGCTATCGATGCCGCTGGCCGCATAAATCTCGCCCCTTGAAACGGCAAGGTTGCCCTCAATTTCGGCGCCGTATACAAAAAACGTCGGTGTGCTGAACAGAAAATAGATCAGCCAGAATAACGAAACTGCCATAAACGCCCCGGTCAGCCTGGCCCCATACCTCTGCCAAAAGTTAAGCGCCGGTGTAATCGAGATACCCGGGCGGGCTGGGCTACTCTTATAATCAATGCTCCTGATCCCCAGCCGCAGTTCAGAGCGACGGCGACGGCGACGTTTTGACTTGAACATTTCACTCAGCAGTGGTTACATCAAAGGTAGTTTGTGACTGTTGCTTGTCCCGGTGCCGTTCCAGGGCCAACTCGATCAGCCGGTCGATCAAGGCAGCATAGGCCAAACCACTGGCCGCCCACAATTTGGGATACATACTGATCGGCGTGAAGCCCGGCATCGTATTAAGCTCATTGATAAAGACCTCACCAGTCTCCTTCTCCAACAGAAAATCGCAGCGGGCCAGACCAGCGCAATCCAAGGCCTTAAAGGCCATGATGGCCAACTGCTGGATCAACTCAGTATGCTCCTGGCTCAGCGGCGCCGGAATCAACAGTTCCGAGCTGGCATCGATATATTTGGCGGCGTAGCTGTAAAATTCACGCGACGGGATGATCTCCCCCGGCAGCGAGGCCAGTGGCTCATCATTACCCAGCACACTCACCTCAATTTCACGCGCCTCCAGCCCTTCCTCCACAATCAACTTCCGGTCGTAACGGGCCGCGTCGGCCAGCCCGGCCTGCAACTGGGCTCGATTCTTGGCTTTGTGGATGCCCACGCTGCTGCCCAGATTGGCCGGTTTGACAAACATCGGATAGGGCATGGCCGCCTCACACTCGGCGATGACCGCCTCCGGGTCAGCTTGCCATTCCCGGCGCAGAAAGACTCGATGAATAACGATGGGCAACCCGTGCGCCCGAAAAATGTCTTTGCAGATGGCCTTATCCATCCCGGCGGCGCTGGCCGTTACGCCCGCCCCAACGTAAGGCAAGCCGATCAATTCCAGAAACCCCTGCACCGTGCCATCTTCGCCAAAAGGACCATGCAACACCGGAAAAATCACGTCCAGCGGACCGGCCTGTTCCGTCCACAAAACCAGGTTGGACATAACGTCGTGAGTGTCAACGGCTGCATCCACCTGCATCAAACTCTGCTCGATGACCGGATGGCCGGCGGCAGCCGCCGCCAACTGCTGGTGAACATCCCCGCCGACCAGCCACTGCCCCGCTTTGGTGATCCCAATCTGAACCACCTCATATTTAGTCCGGTCAATGGCCTGCATAATGCCCCTGGCCGAAGTCAGGCTGACCTCATGCTCGCCGCTGCGACCACCAAAAATAAGCCCAACCCGCAATTTTCGACCGCGTCTTTCAGAATGACTCGCCATAAATCAACCAATCCAACCTGCCTACCTACCAACTACCCCCCCAAACTCCCCCACC
>CAYZHI010000163.1:0-7753 GCA_964477335.1 uncultured Caldilineaceae bacterium
GCGCTAATATTTTTGAACTGAGCGCGTTGATGATCCTGGAGGTTGGCAAGAATCGACTGGAGGCGCTGGGTGAGGTTGAAGAAACGGCTGATTTGTTGCGCTATTATGCCGATCAAATGGAGAAAAACAACGGTTATGTGAATGAGATGGGCAAGTTGAACCCCAACGACCCGACCGAGCATAACTACAGTGTTTTGTCACCCTATGGCGTCTGGGTGGTCATTTCTCCCTTTAACTTCCCAATGGCGCTGTCTGCCGCGCCTGTTGCTGCCGCTCTGGTTACCGGTAATACTGTTGTATTCAAAGGCTCATCCGATACGCCTTACGACGGCTGGAAGACGGCTGAACTATTTGCCGAAGCCGGGCTGCCGCCCGGCGTGTTCAATTATGTCAGCGGACCGGGTCGCACAGTCGGTCAGGAGTTGCAGGATAATCCTGATATTGCTGGCTGGACTTTCACCGGTTCTTATGAAGTGGGCATGAATGTGTTCAAAGTAGGCGGTTCTGGTCGCTATCCGCGACCGGCCATTATCGAAATGGGTGGTAAAAACCCTACCATCGTCTCGAACACCGCTGATGTGAATAAGGCCGCAATTGGGGTGATGCGAGCAGCCTTTGGGATGGACGGCCAGAAATGTTCGGCCTGCTCGCGGGTCTATGTGCAAGAAGAGGTGTATGAACCGTTCAAAGCCAAGTTGATCGAGCTGACTCAGGCGATCAAGGTGGGCGACCCAACCAAACGAGACACCTTTATGGGTACGGTCATCAATAAGAAGGCTTACGAGGATTACAAAAAGTACATGGCTAAGGCGCGCGCCGACGGTGAGGTTCTGGTTGGCGGCAACGTTTTAACCGAGGGTGACTTTGCCAAGGGTTACTTTGTTGAGCCGGCCATTGTTGAGGGTTTGCCGGAAGATCACGAGCTGGTGAAGACGGAATTGTTCCTGCCCATTCTGCACCTGGCCAGGGTGAAAAGCCTGGACGAGGCCATGAAGCTGGCTAACGACACCCAATACGGCCTGACCGCCGGCTTCTTTGGCGCCGAGGTGGAATGGTTTTTTGACCATATTCAGGCCGGCACCACTTACGCCAATCGAATGGCCGGGGCCACTACCGGCGCCTGGCCGGGGGTCCAATGCTTTGGGGGCTGGAAAGGCAGCGGTTCGAGCGGCAAAGGCATTGGGGGATTGTACACCTTGCTGTTATACATGCACGAGCAAAGCCGCACGATTATCGACTAGATCAATCCCCGCCTGTTGAGTGTGGCAGTTCCATAAGTTAAACAAAACCCCGGCCTCGACCGGGGTTTTGTTTACACGTCATAAGAATAAAAAGAACAAGGTAAGGTTGAAATACGGATATGGTCATAAATGTGGATCCCTACACTTTATCCCGGCTACAAGATTATCTGGAGGCACGCCGGCCCTTTTACCTGGATTTACTGCGCCAGATGGTTGAGATTAACAGTTTTACAGCCAATCCGCTGGGCGTCAATGCCCTGGGCGACCTGACCGCATCGGCCTTTGCTGAATTGGGCTTTGCCGCTGAAAAGGTTCAGTGCGCCAGATTGGCTTATGGTCGGCACGTAGTGCTGACCAGACCTGGACGATCCGGTTATAAAATCGGACTGGTCTCCCACCTTGATACCGTATTTCCGCCGGATGAAGAGATCGAGCATAATTTTAGGTGGCGGCCTGAGGGGGAGCGGATTTATGGGCCGGGGACGATGGATATCAAGGGCGGTACAGTGATGATATACATGCTGCTGGCGGCGCTAAAGGCGGTGCTGCCGGATCTTTATGATGAGATCAATTGGGTGATTTTGCTCAATGCCGCTGAAGAAACTATTGCTGAAGATTTTGGCCCACTCTGTTTGACCCGCTTGGACGGTCGGACCTTAGCCTGCCTGGTTTTTGAGGCCGGTTATATGGACAAAAATCTCAGTAAGGTGGTGGTTGCCCGGAAAGGGATGGCTCTCTACCGGGTCACTGTGACCGGACGGGCCGCCCACGCCGGGAGCAATCATGCCCTGGGCGCTAGCGCAGTGGTGCAGTTAGCCAAAACTATTCAGCAAATCGATGCGTTGACCGATTATGAGCGCCAGATCACGTTCAACGTTGGCACGGTGGCCGGTGGAACGGTGCTAAACCGGGTGCCCCACTTTGCCGTAGCCAGTGGTGAAATGCGCGCCTTTTCCACCGAGGTTTACCAGCAGGGGCTGGCGCAACTGTTGGCGTTGGCTGAGCAGGCCGATACTTGCAGCCCTGAAGATGGTTATCGCTGTCAGGTCAATATAGACATCATCGATCAAACGCCGCCCTGGCCGCGTAACCCCGCCACCGATCAGTTGTTCCAGCTATGGCAACAGGCGGCGGGTCAGCTTAACCTCCGCCTCTTACCCGAACAGCGGGGTGGTTTGAGTGACGGCAACCAGCTCTGGGCTCATCTGCCCACTATCGATGGTTTGGGTCCGGCCGGACGGAATGCCCACTGTTCTGAACAAACCGCGGATGGCAGCAAAGAGCAGGAATTTGTAGTACCTGCCTCATTTGTGCCCAAAGCGATGTTGAATATCCTGGCCATTCTGAATTTGCTGAGCACTCAAGAATGATGGAATTGAAGTCCGTATCCTTTTTTGAGCTAGGGGGTTATTTTATTTAAGACCATCCAAGTAGTGAGGATGCTTCAAGATGTGTAAAGAAAATTTAACGATAGGTAAATTTTTCCTATTTTGTCAAATTTCCTCTTCCATTTTGAATTATCCTGTGGTATAATTTCGACAATCCTTTCGCTTACTTCAATAATTTTATCAAAATCAATTTTCTAGGCTTATCCCGGTTATGGGAAGAGCCAAAAGGGGGTTGCCAGATGCAATTGCCAACCGTCTTTCGCCAAGATGTAAGTTCCCTGCCTCCTATGTATGCCTGGCCCCGTGCTGTGAAGCAATTATTGCTGGCTTTTTCAGTTCTGGTGGTGATAGCAGCGTATATTCTATTAGCCGGCGGCATCATCGCCATGGTGGCCGTATTGGCCGAGCGGATGGGCGGTTGATTTTTTGAGCTGCGCTGGCTAAATTAGCCACAAGCCTGAGTTGAATCTACTTAAAAGGCGACGTGATTTCGCGTCGCCTTTTTTCATGCCTATTTTGGTTCAGAGAGGGGGTGACCCGGAGATAGAAAATTTTTAGGAAATCTCGTGCAAATTTTGGTTTTTTGGGTAAATTATCTAACTATTCTGGAGTTTCGCCTTTTTTGATTTTGCCCCTATATATTGTGGTTAATCCTGATTAAGTACCTACATTTAGTGGTAAAACTGCAATTGACAAAATTGTTAATCGATTTTGGGATATTTTTTCTTCTCTTCGGGATCAAGTTCGCCCAATAACTCAGGGCTGATGGCGCCCATCGTTTGATAGTTCAGGCGGGCTTGATTCAGACTGACCCGGTTGGCGCCGGTAGGATCATCAGGCATTGTTTCCTGAACCGGGTCGCTGTTCCAGCCACACACAGGACAGACATCCCAATCCCCGACGACTTCAAAAGTGCGGTGAGCACAGACCGGACAGGGCAGCCAGCCGGGTAACTCCCCCTCAACCCGGTCAACCTTAATTCCAACCACGCGGTTGAGGAAATCGGTCAAATAGTCGTTGGTAGCGCCGCGAAAAGGGCGTTTCACTTTATCCAGCAAGATTGGCCGGTAGATCGGATTGCCAGGTTTCAGGTCCGCAGGCGGGGCGTGGGTTTCCCATTGCAGAATAGCCGTAATATTCAGTTTTTCCCGCAGGCTGGGTTTAAGCGGTTCGTCAAAAAATTCAATGATTAAACCGGTGGCTTCTGCGCGGCTAAGCTGCTTGAGTTGGTGCCAGGCAATTTTTTCCAGGGCTTCCTCACGGTCCATATGGCCCTCCTGATATCGATTGAAACAATCGTAACACGCACCCTTCAGCCAGACAATAGGTTGAAAGTAAGGTTGAATTCAGACAGGTCGGCGAAGATACCACCATTCGTCAGTTTTACTCAATCACAATATTGTCCAGGCCAGCCGCAGGTTCCGGGTATTTCAGGTTTAAGGCGGCCAATGTTTGCACAATTTTCTGTGAAATGAGCAGATTACGGTACCACTTTTTGTTGGCGGGCACAATGTGCCAGGGCGCATTTGCGGTACTGCACCGGTTAAAGGCCGTTTCAAATGCCTGCATATAGTCATCCCAGCGGGACCGTTCGGCGAGATCGGCCGGATTGAATTTCCACCGTTTGTGGGGCTGGTCAAGCCGGGCCTCCAGTCGTTTTTTCTGCTCATCTTTGGAGATATGGAGATAAAATTTCAGGATGGTTACACCGTTATCGGTTAGTAGCCGTTCAAAATCATTGATCTGATCGTAACGCTTCTCCCAGACCGACTTGGGTACCAAATTGTGAACGCGTACGACCAGGACATCTTCATAGTGGGAACGGTTGAAGATGCCAATCATCCCTCGGGGCGGGACCTTATGGTGAATCCGCCACAGAAAATCGTGGGCCAGTTCCTCTTCCGTGGGTTTTTTGAAGCTGGTGACCTGCACCCCCTGCGGATTGACCCCGCTCATGATGCTACGAATAGTACCGTCCTTGCCGCCGGCATCCATAGCCTGAAGGATAATCAGCAGAGCGTGCTTATTCTCGGCGTAAAGGATATTTTGCAGCTCGGCCAGTTGCTCGATATTTTGGGCCACCAACTCTTTTATTTCGTTTTTATGTTTGAATTGGCCCGTATCGGCCGGATCGATTTCTTTGAGTTTGATTTTTTCGTCCGGTTTTACTTCGACAATTGGCATAACAGCCTCCTTGTTTTTACTGCACTATGACATCCAGACCTGGTTCAAAGCGGACCCAGTTGCCGTTTGGCCCCTGACATTCTGTCTGGGTTGAAAAGCAGACCGACAGCCACAGCTTGTGGTTGCCGGGCGCTGGAAAGGCCAGCCCGTCTTCCCACCTGAAGGTTTCACCGGCGGCGATGGAACCGTCGGTCCAACTGGTTTGGAAGCCGCCGGTGCTGGGGGTCAACCCCAAAATCCCGAACGGTTTGAGGCCAGCCTCAACGTTAGTAGCCTCAATAATTACAAAGACTTTCTCGCCCACGCCGTAGGTGTTGCGGCCATCGCGGAAGTTGAGTTTGCCGATGACGCCGTTCTGAGCCGCAGGTTCGGCCGGAGCTGCCGGCGGCGGGGGTTCGGCCGGCGGCGGCGGGGGTGGCTCGGTAGGCGGGGGCGGTTCAGGCGTATTGGTTGCGGTTGGCTCCGGAGCAGGGGGAGTGTCGGTAAGGGGTGATGGCTGCTGTGGTGGTGACTCCGGTGGAGGCGGCTCGGTAGGCGGGAGCGACGTTGGGCTACTGGTTGGGCTGGGCGGAGGCGAAAGAGGCAACTGGCTGGCCACGGTCGGCGTAAAGGTGGGTAAGCGGGTGCGGGTGGGCAGGAGTTGCGCTTCGTTTGACTGTCGCACGCCGGGTAGCGAGGCGCAGGCCAGGCTAACCAGCAAAGCGAGAGCAACGAGGATGCTTAGGCGAGGGCGACATGAATTGACCGGCAACTTATTTTCCTCGATGATGGATTCATAGAAATTGAGTTTATCATAAACCGGTTCAAGCGCCAAATGAAATTTAACCCAAACAGGGTTGGCAGCCTAGAGCGACCGGCGATAACGAACTTCCACCGCCAATTCTCCGCCTCGCTCAGTTTCTTTGGTCGCTCCATCAACAGCCAACCCCGTTCTTTCGTAAAAGGCGCGAGCGTGCCGATTGTCACGCAACGTCCAGAGTGTCACTTCGCCGAAGCCTTGCTGCTGCAACTGTTGGGTAGCCGTTTGCAATAAAGTGTAGCCGACTCTTCGTCCCCAATAGTCGGGATGCACGTAAATGGCGTAAATCTCGCCAACCTGGCCCGGATCATCGTCGTTATCTCGACTTGGGCCACTGCGTACAAAGCCAACCACCTGGTGGTCGAACTCGGCCACTAACGTTGTCTTGCCCGGTTCGTCAATTCGCTCAGCCCAGCGCCGTTCAACTTGAGGGATCGACAGGTTGTCGAGCAGTGCATCGGGTAAAATCCGGCGGTAGGCTACCTGCCAGGCTTTCACCAGCACTTTGGCAACGGCAGGAATATCAGTTTGAGTCAACGGACGTACCTTGACTTCAGCCATTTTCTGACCTCCGGCAGACTGAAGCGATCCAACCGGGGTGTATTGAATGAGGAGAGTAAGGATAAATGTTTTAACTGGGATAGGTCAATCCCCCCCAAACACCAGTACGAAGGTATACCAGCCCGGCGGGCCTTCGGTAACGCTGATCCCCAGGCGACTGTAATGGGTGTGGAGAATGTTTTGACGGTGAGGCCGGCTGCTCAAAAACCAGTTGGCTGCGTATTGGACGGTGGTGTTGACGGCTTGAACGTTGCGTTGAATATTCTCCCCGCTCCAGTTGAGCCAGAGGCCATGTTCTTGCAGCCGGCCATCCAGAGTAATCCCTTCCGGCGACACGTGACTGAAGTAGCCCCGGCTGACCATATCTTGACCGTGGGCTCTGGCGACAACCGTAAGGGGTTCGTCAACAGTCAGCGGGGGCAGGCCGTGCGTTTGGCGGGCGGTATTGACCGCCGCCACCATCTCTTGTTCCAGAGTAGTGAAATTTGGTGACGGCGCAGCCGGCGAGGTAATTCTGGGCAGGGATGGGTCTGCATCGGGATTAAATTTGGGTTGGGTCAAAGGGATCGCTATTTTTTGACCAACTTGCAGGCGCTCTGGCTCCAGCTCAGGGTTCGTGGCCAGAATGTCTGCCAGCGTAGAGCCGTACAGAGTGGCCAGGCCCAACAATGTGTCGCCACTCTTAATCTCGTAGATTTTGGTTGGTACGCCCAGGATCGAGCCTTTGCCGGCGGGGATGAACAGTTTCTGGCCAATTTGCAGGGTTCTGGGATCGGCAATGTTGTTGGCAATCATAATTGCTTCAACCGTAGTCTCATATTCGGCGGCGATGGCCAACAGGACGTCACCCTCTTGGATAGTGTAGTAGCGTGGTTCTGGGGTTGGAGTCGGGGCTGGCTGGGGTGTTGCGGGTGTTGGGGTAATAGTGACCGGAATGAGCAGCCGTTGTCCAATTTGCAGGAGAGTTGGGTCGGCAATATTGTTGAGGCGCATCAGCAAATCGACGCTGATGCCATAGGTCGCGGCTATAATTCCTGGCGCCTCACCCGGCTGAACCTGGTGATATACGGGCAATGGTGTCGGCGAGGCGGCGAGAGTGGCTAACCGGGACTGAGCAGGAACACCGGTTGCGGATGCTTGAAAGGCTGAGTTTGGCGAAGTAGGGGCGAGCAGGTCAGACGGATTGGAGGTAGTAAGTGGTTGGTCTCTTTGAGCGCCGGCGGGCCGCGGCTCGGCTGGATGAAGTGGCTGATGTTGGACTAGAATAGCCAGCCAAATTAGCACAGCCAGTATAGCCAATAACCATAAGCGTGGTTTCACTGTTCTTATCGTACCCTGCTTGTTTGGGTGATTGTTTGTACTTCTCAACGATGTCACTTGAAGCCGGGATTATACCCGGATACGCCATTTAGAGCCAACATACGCTGGCTTGGGAGATTGCTTTCTGACAGGGTCGAATTAACTTGCAAATCAGGCCGGCTTAAGATATAATTTGCTTTTGAACCACGATTCACAGTTGTGAATTTTGCCCCCGTAGCTCAGTGGATAGAGCAGTGGCCTCCGGAGCCATGTGCGGGCGT
>CAYZHI010000164.1:0-7691 GCA_964477335.1 uncultured Caldilineaceae bacterium
GTGTGGCAAATCGTAAATCGTAAATCCAAAATCGTAAATATTAACTGGCCCTCTCGCACAATTCTGCTGATTTTGCTGCTCATCCTGGCCGTGGCCGCGGTGACCCGGCTGACCCGGCTGGGCTACGGCGAATTCCACGAAGACGAGTTGGAGAATATGCGGCTGATTGTGCGGGCCTACAAGGGAGAGGAGTACGCCCCCTTCCTCGACAGCAAAGGGCCGATTCACTGGCTGCTGCCGGCGGCGATGTGGTATCTCAACGGCTGGCTCACCGAAGCCCTGGCCCGCACGCCGACGGCGCTCGCCTCCCTGTGGCTCATACCGGCGGTCTACGTGTTGGGGCGGCGACTAAGCGGTGGACGGGAGGCAATTGGGCTGGCGGCGGCCGCGTTTGTGGCGCTAAACGGCTTTTTTGTGGCCTATGCCCGGTTTATTGAGAATCAGGCTCTGATTGTGCTGTGGGGAACTCTGGGCATGTGGTTAGCCTATCGCTATTATCGGGAGAATCTCGGCCAATTTTTGATGTGGTTGGCGCTGGCGCTGGCCGTTGGCCTGATTGCTCATCCTGATATGTTGCTCTATATGCCGGTATTTGGCTATGTCATCTGGCTTAAGGTCTGGTCTGATCGAGCCGCGTGGCGACAGCAGTGGCCCTGGTTCGTTGCCGCCGCGTTCCTGTTTGTTGGCCTGACCAGTCTGTTTTACATCCCCTACCTGACCGACCCCAACATCGACGAGGTGTATCAGTACTTTGGGGCAGAACGAATTGGAACCACGCTGCTCTACAATCGGGTGGGCAATCTCTTTGACCAGGATCAGCTTTACAGCAGTCGTTACCACGCGCCGGTGTTGCTGCTGCTGCTGTTGTGGCTGTTGGCTCGCAATTTTGCCCGCTGGGGTTGGCGGGGCTGGGCCATCTTGGGAGTGCTGGTGGCGGCGATGGTCAGCACCGTGACCTGGCCGGCCCTCTGGCTGGTGGGATCACTCAACCTGGCTTTTGTGCCCTACGTCCTGCTAACGTTACTTTTTCTCATCTCTCCTCAGACCTGTCTTGAGCTCAAAATGCTTTTCCTCTGGTTTATGGTGCCGATGGGCGCCCTGGTTTTCCTGGCCCAAGATGCCGCCGATCATGTTCAAATCGCTTATCCGGCCTGGGCCTTGCTGTCGGCCTTTGCCCTGGTCGACCTGTGGGACTGTTTGGGCCGGCGTCCTGGCCAGGACTGTCCCCTTAAACTGCCCTACCACCTGGGTGTCGGGCTGAAGTTAATCATTGGGCTGATCCTGGCCGTGAGCGCCGCCTTGATTCTGTTCTACCAATACCTGGCCTTCAATTCGCCTGTCACAATCTACTGGCAGGCCAAGATCGACTCCGACAGCAATCCCGACTCCTTCTACAATAAGCTCTACGGCAGCATCCCCAGGCCGCGCAAAATCTTCTCCAACCCCCGGCTCGGCGGCTGGAAGGTGGTTGGTTACCTGTGGGCTACCGGCCAGCTTGAGGGCGATTTTCGCAGCATCAATGAGTCTTTTGCCGTGCCCGTCTGGTATACGTTTCAAACCCCCCGCTCCTGTTATGAAGACCCCCAGCATTACTGGCTGCACCGGGATTGGCAGGGTTGGCCCGATGAAGAAGCCCGACTCGGCCAACAGGGCTATGCGCTGACCCGGATCGTGCTGGTCGATCAGGAGCCTACCTTGCATCTGTACGAAAAGAAGGCAGCCGTGGTCGAGCCGCAGGTGCTCAATTTGGATGAATACCGGGCCAGCTTTGACCGGCTGGCCACACCGGCCCGCTTTACCCAGACCGAGACAATCAGCCAACCGGCCGCCTTCAATTTTGGCAACAAACTGTTGCTGCGGGGCTACGATTTGCCGCCTCAACCTGCCCGGCCCGGTGGCCTGCTGCCGGTGACGGTCTATTGGGAGAGCCTGGCGCCAATGGACGTTCGATATCGGGGCTTTGTGCATCTGGTTGGCCCGGATGGCGCGCGCTGGGGGCAGCACGATGATGATCCGGCCTGCCGGCTGCTGACCACCGAGATGCGCGCCGGCCAACAATCGTCGCGTCAATTTCGCCTGCCGGTCGACCCGGCCACGCCACCCGGCGTGTACAACCTGGTTTTTGGCCTCTACCAACCCGATACCCTGGCCCGTCTCCAGATCCGGGATGATGCCACCGGGCAGGCCATTGGCGACAGCCTTATTCTGGGGCAGATTACCGTTGAACCCTAGCTGGCCGGTGAGGCTCAGCCCGAGGGGGCGTTGGCTGGCCGTTGTGTAAAAACACTTGAATATTCGGCAACTCCTGCTAGAATGATCTTCTTGTTGACAGATATTTTTGTTGGTGTTATACTTTGGAACAAATGTTCGATAAATTCAGGGTATGGCATCACCAAGATTGAGCATTTGGGGTGAGGTGATGACAGACAAATTGCGCCTGATGGCTATTTATGCCCATCCTGATGACGAAGCTTTTGGCACTGGCGGTACGCTAACCAAATATGCCCGTGAGGGAGTTGAGGTCCATTTAGTTACCGCCACCTTGGGTGAAGCCGGTCGAATAGCCAATCCGGTGGTCAATGTGGACCGTCCCCTGGGCGCTTGGCGTGAGCAAGAGTTGCGCTGCGCCTGTGAACATTATGGGATCACCGGGTTGCATCTGCTGGGCTACGTGGATGGGCAAACTACGGTGGCGCCGCAGAGTGGGGCAGTTTACAAAATTGTCACTCTGCTGCGCCGGCTTAAACCACAGGTCGTCATCTCCTTTGGCCCTGAGGGCATCTATGGCCATTACGATCACCTGGCCGTTCATCGCTGGGCCACGGCGGCGGTCGATTTGGCCGGTCAAGCCGACTGCTGGGCTGCGGCCGGGCCGCCGCACCAGGTAGCCAAATTTTATCACCGGGCCATGTTCGAGGAGCAAGTAGCCCAGATCGAAGAAATCAACGGCAGCAGCTTTGTGTTAATCGATGGCGTGCCCTTTCCTTTTTCCGGCTATCCGGCCGAAAGAATCACCACCGTCATCGACGTGAGCGATTATGCCCGGGCCAAACTGGCCGGCATTCGCTGCCACGGTAGCCAGCTCTGGCCAGAAATCCCTTACCTGCGGGCCGATTTTGATCCATCAGGGCAGCCCTGGTTTAACCAAGAAGCCTTTATCCTGGCCCGCAGCCGAGCCGATATCCGGCTATCGCTCGCGCCCGGACGTAAAGAAGCTGACCTGTTTGCCGGATTGAGGTGAAAGATGAGCCATAGTTCGATTACCATTTTGACCCAACATAATCAGGTCCAGTTGGCTCGTTTGGCCTACTTAGAGGAGTATAGCCAGCAGATTGACGATGCTCAGGTCAAACTTGTTTTGGCCCAGGTCATTGAAGACATTTACGAGGCTATCGCCCGTGTCGCCAGCCGGCTGCGCCAACTTGACCAACCAACCGCTCAAGCCCTGGACGAGGTGGACCAGAAGTTGGTGCGGCAGGCCCGAACTCGCCGCGGGCTGGCCGATCAACTCCGTTTCGTGCGGCAGGGTCTTAAATTTCAGCTTGACTGGTACGAAGCCCGGCTCAAAGATTTAAGCGGCGATGCCGACTCTCAAGCTATCTTTGTGGCGTTGGCCCAGCAAACCAGGGTTCGTTTGGGGCGGTGGGATAAGTTGATGGTCGATTTGAAGGTTTCGGTTGAATAGCGAGTATTATTATCGAGCAAACTCGGATAGATAAATATTTTTTGCCAAACTGAGAATTTTGGGTATAATGCCGGTGAGCAAAATAGCGCCGCCAAATTGAGACCCAAAGCCGGTCTCGTTTTTTATTCCCTCGTCTGTTCGGGGCAGGGCGGTCGTTATCGATGCAATGACCTTGGCGCAACTTTAGCTCACCGTTAGGGGTGAGTTCGTTTGTAGTAATTTGTTCTATCAAAGAGTGAGGAACTATTTCGATGGCAGACAAACCGATCTATTTGACCATAGAAGGCAAAAAGAAACTTGAAGAAGAGTTGGATTATCTGGTCAACGTCCGCCGCAAGGAAGTTGCCGCGGCGATTCAATCGGCCAAAGATGAAGGTGATATCAGTGAAAATTCCGCCTATGATGAGGCTAAACTGAATCAGGGCTTTGTAGAAGGCCGGATCCAGACCATCCAGGCTCAACTGCGCAATGCGGTGATCATCGAGAAGAATGGAAAATCCGATGAAGTTCACCTGGGCAGCATTGTGACCGTTGAGGAAGACGGTTTCGGCGAGGAAACCTATAAGATCGTTGGTTCTGCTGAAGCCGATCCGTTCGATGGTAAAATCTCCAATGAGTCGCCCATTGGCAAGGCTCTGCTGGGCGCCAAGGTGGGCGACGTAGTTACGGCTGAGACCCCCAACGGGCAGGCCACGTTTAAGGTAATTAAGATTGCTTAGCTTGCGCCAATTGCCCTAAGTATGGATAATAAGCGGGGTCTTTAAGGCCCCGCTTTTATTTTTATTTTTTGGAGATGGCGTCTCTCATGGAACCAAAGTTGAGTTTTTTTGCAGATTTTGGCGAGCAGGTAGAGCAGCGGCTGAACAAGCTGCAATATTTTGCCGAGCGTGATCAGTTGGCCTATCCGCCTCGCGTGACGCGCCAGCAGACCACTGCCCAGGCCATTGCCATGTTCGAGCAGGCTGAGGCAGCCCTGCCGACGGACAACCCTGCCAAGCCTGAGGTCGCCGTGGCCGTGGCTGGCCGGTTAGTGGCTGTCCGCAATATGGGCAAGAGCACCTTTGCCCACATTCAAGATGGGGACGGCCGCCTTCAGCTCTACTTCAAAAAGGACAACCTGGGCGAGGAGTTGTACGAACAGTTTGCGAAGCAGTTCGACCTGGGTGATTTTGTGGCCGCGCAGGGACACCTCTTCCGAACCCGGACCGGGGAAGTTACCGTGCAAGTCGAGAGTTATCAGTTGGCGGCCAAGGCCCTCCACCCCCTACCCGAGAAGTGGCACGGACTCAAAGATATCGAGACTCGCTATCGCCAACGGTATCTGGACCTGGTTGCCAATGATGAGGTGCGTGATATCTTCGTCAAAAGGACCAGAATCGTTTCAGCCATGCGCAAATTTCTGGACCAGCAAGGTTTCCTGGAAGTGGAAACTCCGGCCCTCCAACCGGTCTACGGCGGCGCCCTGGCCCGGCCATTTGTAACTCAGCACAATGCCCTGAATATGCAGTTGTATCTGCGTATCTCGGATGAACTGTACCTCAAGCGGCTCATAGTGGGCGGTTTTGATAAGGTGTACGAAATCTGCAAAGATTTCCGCAATGAAGGGATCAGCACCAAACACAACCCCGAATTTACCATGATGGAGTGTTACTGGGCCTACGCCGATTACGAAGATATGATGTGGCTGACCGAACATATGCTGGCCTTCATTGCCCAGGAAGTTTTGGGCACGACCAGGCTGGTCTTTGATGGCAAAGAAGTCGATCTGGTTCCACCCTGGCAGCGGCTGAACCTGGCCGAAGGGATCAAGGCCCAAACCGGTATCGACATTTTTGAGAGCTATCCTGATGTGCGGGCCTTGTGGGCCGAGTGCCAGCGCCGCAAGCTGCAAGTTTCGCCCCAGTCAAGCTGGGGCAAGCTGGTTGATGAGTTATTGGGGGAATATTTGGAGCCGACGATTGTCAATCCAACCTTCATTCACACCTTTCCGCTCGACATCTCGCCGCTGGCCAAACAGAGCCCCAGCGATCCGCGGGTGGTGGAACGGTTCGAAGCCTTTGTGGCCGGGATGGAGATTGGCAACGCCTACTCAGAGCTAAACGACCCAATCACCCAGCGCCAGCGTTTTCTGGACCAGTCCACGGGGGATGACGAGGAGGCGCACGTGGTCGACGACGATTATGTGCTGGCCTTGATGCACGGCATGCCACCCACCGGCGGGCTGGGCATCGGCGTCGACCGGGTGACGATGCTGTTTACCGACCAACAATCGATTCGCGAGGTCATTCTCTTTCCGCAGTTGCGGTCACGTGAGTAAGGATTTGTAGTCCCTATGTTCTGTCTGGTAGTTGACCGGGATATCAAACTCTGCTTACTGGAGGCTCGCCACGCCGACGCCTTGTTTGCCCTGGTGGAGGCGAATCGGGCCTATCTACGGGAGTGGCTGCCCTGGCTGGATGCCAACACCTCGGCGGCCGATACGCATAATTTCATCAAGAGTAGCCTGGATCAGTTCGCCAATAACAACGGATTTCAAGCGGGTATTTTCTTTCGGGGCCAACTGGTTGGCATGATTGGTTATCATCAGACTGATTGGGCGCATCGCTCGGTGAGCGTGGGCTATTGGTTGGCTGAGGCAGTTCAAGGCCAGGGGATTATGACCAAAGCGTGCCGCTTTCTGGTGGATTATGCCTTTGCTGAACTGAAGTTGAACCGGGTTGAAATCCGTTGCGCTACGGGCAACCATAAAAGCCGGGCTATTCCGGAGCGGCTAGGTTTCAAGCTGGAAGGTACAGTTCGGCAGGCTGAATGGTTGTATGATCATTTTGTAGATCACGCCCTCTATGGGATGCTGGCCAGCGAGTGGTCGCAGCGGTGAATTTAACTCATACTTTTTACCTCTTGTTATTCTTGCTTCCCTGAATTATAATCTGCTTACAATCAAAACCATTGGGTAAAATCCCATCGCAAGGTTAGTTGCGCTGTTTGAGTGCATAGCTTACCAAAACCCCTTTGCAAGCTTAAAGCCGGGAATGATTGATGACAACTGAGCAAGAACAGGCCAGGGCAACCATCCTCATTGTTGACGATAATCCGTTCAATGTGGATTTGTTGTCTATCTATCTGCAAAACGCCGGCTTTAACGTGGTGATGGCCGAGGATGGCGCCGGCGGTCTTGAACAGGCCAGCGAGACCAAGCCGGATTTAATCTTGCTGGATATTATGATGCCCGGCCTGGATGGCTTTGAAACCTGCCGGCGGTTGAAAGAAGATGAAGTTACCCGTCATATTCCGGTGATCTTCATGACTGCCCTGACCAAAACTTCGGAAAAGGTCAAAGCGTTTGAAGTGGGTGGCGTCGATTATATCACCAAGCCCTTTGAATATCCAGAAGTTTTGGCCCGGATCAATACCCACCTCTCCATCCGCCGGTTGCAGCAGAGTCTCCAGGAGCAAAATGCCCGCCTGCAGCAAGAGAATATTATGCGCCGGCGGGTGCTAGACGCCTTGCAGGAGAGCCGGCAGCGCTACCGGCTGCTGGCCGAATATTCCACCGATATGATCTCGCAGCAAACGCCCGAAGGTATCTTCCGTTACGTATCGCCGGCCTGCCGCCGGCTGCTCGGTTACGAAATCGAGGAGATGATCGGGCGGCCGATGTATGATTTCTTTCACCCGGACGACCTGCAGGCTATCCAGGAACTCTACCAGGTGACCCAGAAATGGCCGACCGAATTCACGATTACCTACCGGGCTCGCCGCAAAGACGGCTCTTACATCTGGCTCGAGACCACCAGCCAGACTATCCCCGATCCCAAAACCGGGCAGGACCTGGAAATCATTGCCGTTTCCCGCAATGTCACCGAGCGGATCCAAGCTGAAGAAGCCCTGAAGGAAGCTCGGAATGAGCTGGAACGGCGGGTTGAAGAACGTACCGCCGAGTTGGCCCAGGCCAACGTTATTCTCAAAGATGAAATTGCCGAGCGTAAACGGGTTGAGCTTGAAT
>CAYZHI010000165.1:0-7660 GCA_964477335.1 uncultured Caldilineaceae bacterium
AGATGTGCACGACCGGCGCCGCCAGGTTGATGTGGCCCATGCGCTTGCGGCGGACGCGCGAGTGCGTCACCTTGACGCCGCAGCGGTCGCAGATCATGCCTTTGTACTTGACGCCGCGGAACTTGCCGCAGAAGCATTCCCAGTCGCGTTCGGGACCGAAGATTCGCTCGCAGAAAAGGCCGTCCTTTTCGGCGCGGTAGGTTCGGTAGTTGATGGTCTCGGGTTTCTTGACTTCGCCGAAGGACCAGGCCCGGATGTCGTTGGGCGAAGCCAGGCCGATGCGCACGGCGCTGAAGTCGTTGATCCGATCGTAGACCATGTCGGCCATGTCGGGTTCCCTTCCCGCGAAAACGCGCTGCGTTCGATCCGCACAAACCGCCGGGGCACCGCGGCACAGCACACCGCCGCCCGGCACTTACCGCGACCCCGCCTGCGTTACGACACCACTCCGGCCGCCGCCCGCGGCCGCAAGGCCGCCTGCTCGTCGGCCAGCAGCGTGAGCCCGACCAGCCCGCCGCGGCGGCGGAAGCCCAGCTCTTCCAGAAAATCCACCTCGGTGCCCCAGGCCAGCACGTCGACCCGCTGAACGCCCTGCTTGAACATCGCCAGCAGCACGCGGCGGGCCATTTCCGCGGCAATTCCGCGCTCGTCGTGCTCGATCCGGCCGTCGGTCCGCGTAATGGCGCCGGGGCCCTGGTGCTGCGGGTCAAGCTTGCACTCGGTGAGGTAGCCGCGCACTCCGTCTGACACGCCCCGCGCCAGGCCGATGAGCTGCCGGTCGATTCGCGCGGTCACGAAGGCGTCGCTGGCGTCAATCATGGTCTGAAAGCGCTCCGGCGGCGCGCCGTTGTGGTGCTGCACGCGTCGATAGAACTCGGCCAGCTCCTGCGACGTCAAGTCGTTGGCGCCGCCGTACACGACTTCGAACATGCTCAGGCCTCCTGAAACGGGGGGACGCCGTCGCGGGCGCGCGACGGTCACCCCAGCTTCCGCTTTTCGAGCTGGATGTTCAGCCCCAGCCCGCGGATTTCGTTGCACAGGACGTCGAAACTCACCGGCGTGCCGGCGTTGAGCGTGTTGGTGCCCTTGACCATGCTCTCGTAGATCTTGGTGCGGCCTTCGACGTCATCGCTCTTGACGGTCAGCAATTCCTGGAGCACGTAGGCGCTGCCGTAGGCCTCCAGACCCCAGACTTCCATTTCGCCGAAGCGCTGACCGCCGGTGCGGGCCTTGCCGCCCAGCGGCTGCTGGGTGATGAGACTGTAGGGGCCGGTCGAGCGGGCGTGGATCTTGTCATCCACGAGGTGGTGCAGCTTGAGCAGGTACATGTAGCCCACGGTCACGGGCTGGTCGAACGGTTCACCGGTGCGGCCGTCGATCAGCGGAATCTTGCCCGAGTAAGGCATTTCGACCAGCAGCTCGCGCGAGTCGCCGGCGTTCTGGACGGCGTCGATCTGCTGCTGACGCTCGCGCACGAGGCGGTTGGCGGCCTCGACGCAGGTGTGAATCTGGTGCTCGGTGGCGCCGTCGAAGACGGGCGTGACCACCTGGAAGCCCAGCACCGCGGCCGCCCAGCCGAGGTGCGTCTCGAGGATCTGGCCGACGTTCATACGGCTGGGCACGCCCAGCGGGTTGAGCACGATGTCCACGGCGGTTCCGTCAGCCAGGAAGGGCATGTCCTCCTCGGGCATGATCTTGGCAATGACGCCCTTGTTGCCGTGCCGGCCGGCCATCTTGTCGCCGACGCTCAGCGTGCGCTTGGTGGCCACATAGACGCGCACCATCTCGAGCACGCCCGAGGGCAGCTCGTCGCCGCGCTTCATGTGACCGAGCTTGCGCTCGGCTTCTTTCTGGATCGCGACAATCTTGGGCCAGAACTGCTGGTGGAGCTTCTCGGCGTCGGAGCGGGCGCTGGCCGGCTTGACCCATTCGAGCCGGAACGTCTCGATCTGTTCGAGCACCACTTCCGGGTTCTCGCTCTTGCCGACCTTCTGGCGCGTATTCGGGTCGATCAGCGGCTGCTCGGTGGCCGCCTCGATCGTCTCGACCATCCTGCGGAAGAGCTGGATGCGCTTCTCATCGCATTCGCTCTGAAAGGCCTTCATCTCGGCTTCGATCTTCTTCTTGCGGTCCTCACCGAGGTGGGTCCGGCGGCTGAAGTGCCGGGCGCCGATGACGACGCCTTCCTGGCCGGCCGGCAGCTCGAGCGAATCGTTCTTCACGTCCTCGCCGGAACGGCCGAAGATGGCGTGCAGCAGTTTCTCCTCGGGACTCAGCTCGGTCTTGCTCTTGGGCGAGACCTTGCCGACCAGAATGTCCCCCGGGCCGACCCGCGTGCCGACGCGGACAATGCCGCGCTCGTCCAGGTTGCGCAGGGCGCGCTCGCTGACATTGGGGATGTCGCGGGTGAACTCCTCGCGTCCGAGCTTGGTCTCGCGGATTTCGACGTCATGGACGTCGATGTGAATGCTGGTGAAGGTGTCGGCCTTGACCAGCCGCTCGCTGATCAGGATGGCGTCCTCGAAGTTGTAGCCGTCAAACGGCATGAACGCGACCAGCACGTTGCGTCCGAGGGCCAGCTCGCCCTGGTGGGTCGAGGCGCCGTCGGCGATCACCTGGCCGAGCTTGACGCGGTCGCCGGGCTTGACCACCGGACGCTGGTTCAGGCAGGTGCGCTCGTTCAGCCCGATGTACTTGCGCAGGATGTACTCATCGGTATCGTCGATGACGATTCGCTGAGCGTCGGCGAACGTGACCCGCCCGGCCCGCCGCGAGCGAACCAGCATGCCGCTGTTCTCCGCCACCGCCCGCTCCAGGCCGGTCGAGATCACCGGCGGTTCGGTCACGATCAGCGGCACCGCCTGGCGCTGCATGTTCGAGCCCATCAGGGCGCGGTTGGCGTCGTCGTGCTCGAGGAAGGGGATCAGCGCCGCCGATACACCCACGGTCTGCTTGGGCGAAATATCCACGTAGTCGATGTTGTCGGCGGTGGCCTGCTGCAAGTCGCCCTGCACGCGCGCCAGCAACGTGCCGTCCTTGAGTTTGGTGGTCTTGCGGTCCTTGCCGATGTTGCGGCGGCGGGCGAAGTATTCGTCCTTGGTCTCGATCTCGGGCAACTCGCCGGGTTCGCGGCTCTCCCGCAGCACATCGGGCGGGGCCAGCGTAGCGCGCATCTCCTCATCGGCGCGGAGGTACACGATTTGGCCGTTGACCTTGCCCTTGTCCACCTTGCGATAGGGCGTGATCAAGAAGCCGTACTCATCGACCGAGCTGTAGATGCCCAGCGAGGCGATCAAACCGATGTTCACGCCTTCGGGCGTCTCGATCGGGCAGACGCGGCCGTAGTGCGAGATGTGCACGTCGCGGACCTCGAAACCGGCCCGCTTGCGGTTGAGGCCGCCGGGGCCCAGGGCCGACAGCCGCCGCTCGTGCGTGAGCTGCGACAGCGGGTTGGTCTGGTCGACGACCTGCGACAGTTCGCTGCGGCCGAAGAAGAAATCGATCGCGCTGGAAATGCTCTTGGTGTTGACCAGCTCGGCCACCTTGCCGATGGTGTCCGGCTCCTTGAGGCTCATGCGCTCCTGCACCGTGCGGCGCAGCTTGAGAAAGCCCTTGCGCAGCTCCTCGGCGGCCAGCTCGTCGATGGTGCGCAGTCGGCGGTTGCCCAGGTGATCGATGTCGTCGACCTGGCCTTCGCCGGAGCGCAGGGCCAGCAGGTAGCGGATGGCGCTGATGAAATCCTCGGGGCGCAGGACCATCTCGGTCTCGGGGATGCCCTGCTCGAACTTGCGGTTCAGCCGGAAGCGTCCGACGCGCCCCAGCCGATAGCGGTTCTCGTCGTAGAATTTCTCGTCGAAGAGCTTCTTGGCCTTATCCAGTTGCACGGGGTTGCCCGGCCGCAGGCGGGCGTAGATCTTGAGCAGGGCCTCCTCGTGCGACGTAGTCGAATCTTCCGCGATCGTGTTGAGGATGATCGGGTCGGTCATCTTGGCGATGATCTCGACCTGCTTGACCTCCGACTCGCGGATCTTGTTGAGCCCCTCGCCGATCTGCCGGCCGGCGCCGACGAATTCCTCGCCCGTAGCCGGGTCGACCACCGGCGCGGCCGTCCACATTTCGGCCTTGAGGTCCTTCAGCTTGACGACCTTGGTGGGGTAGAAGGCCCGCACGATCGCCTCGCTGGTGCCGAACTTGGGGTCCATGGCGCGAAGGAACGTGGTCGCGGCGATCTTGCTGCTCTGGTCGATGCGGATCGCCAGCAGATCCTTGCGGGTGACGTTGATCTCGATCCAGGAGCCGCGCTCGGGGATGATGCGGCAGGCGTGCAGGGCGCGGTCGCTCTCGGCCTCCTTGACGAAATCAACACCCGGCGAGCGGTGAAGCTGCGAGACGATTACGCGCTCGGAACCGTTGATGATGAACTCGCCGCCGCCGATCATGATGGGCATCTCGCCCAGGTAGATGGCCTCCTCGGTGACGCCCTCCTTGTCCTTGCGGTGCAACTGCACACGCACGCGGAACGGCGCGCCGAAGGTCAAGCCCAGCTCGCGGCACTCATCGGGGGTGTAGCGTGGCTCGTCGAGCGAATAGTCGACGTAGGTGAGCTTGAGATTCCCGTCGTAGCTCTCGATCGGGAACACCTCGCGCAACAGGGCTTCCAGCCCGTGCGCCTTGCGCTTGGCCGGATCGGTCTCGGCCTGAAGAAAGCGGGCGTAGGACTCGGTCTGAATCTGAATCAGGTCCGGAACCTCGAGCGCATCGCCGTAGCGGCTGAAGTCGCACACCTTCTTCATATCGAGGCAGGTGATCATGCACCGATCTCCGGTGAGGGTTGCCGATCAGTTTTGCAGCGCGGCGACAGGCGGGGCGCAGACCGGGGGCGTCGCCGCCCGGGCCCTTGCGGCCGAGCGGCCGACCCGTCCGATGAACAGGGCTGTCCGATTACGTCCGGCGTCGCGTTGGATAGCCAGAATCCCGTGCACGTCTGTCTGTGTCGCGAACCACGGAGTATAATTCGCGTTGCTGCGACTGCAATGGCTGTCTGGCACATTTTTTGCGTGTGGAAACCCGTGCGCGCGCACGGGCTGCGGTGATGCGGATGGCGAGGTTGCTGGGGGTCGACTACGGAACCCGTCGAATCGGGCTTGCGATCTGCGATCCCGGCGAACGCCTGGCTAGTCCGGCGGATACGCTCCCAGCCTGCGGGAGCATGCCGGAGGATGCACGCCGAGTTGCCGCCGTCGCCGCTGAGCAGCAGGCGGAGGCCATCGTTGTGGGGCTGCCGCTGAATATGGACGGCTCGATCGGCCCGCAGGCGCGGCTGACCCGGCGGTTTATTGATGCTCTGCGCGCGGCTTGCGCGCTTCCGGTACACGAGTGCGACGAGCGGCTGAGCAGCTTTGCCGCGGACGACTGGCTGGACCGCCTCAGCGCCGCGCGGGGCGCGCTCTCCCCGCGAAAGCGCCGGAATCAGCGCGACCGGCTGGCGGCACAAGTGATTCTGCAATCCTTCATCGACGCACGCCGGGCGGGACACTCGCCGCCCGCCGATGCGCCCCTATAATCGCGCCCGCTCAGACCCTTGGATGGGAGCCTGGCCTTGTCGAGCGACTGGCAGATGCCGCGCCGCAATGACCGTTGCGGGCATTGTGCCCGGCGTTTTGACCCTGGCGATGTGCTGCAAAGCCGGCTGTACGAGTCTGTCAGCGGCTACGAGCGGGCCGACTATTGCGACGGCTGCGTTCCGCCCGCCGGGCCCGAGACAGTCGCCGCCTGGCGCAGCCGCCGGTCGGAGTCCACCGCTCGGCGGGGCGCCGGGTTTGATCGCGAGACTGCGCTGAGTTTCTTCCGGCGGCTGGCGGAGCCGACCAGTCCGGAGCAGCAGCAGTTCCGCTTCGTGCTCGGCATCCTGCTGTGGCGCAAGAAAGTGCTGCGCTTCGATCGCAGTGATCGAACGCGCGATGGCGAAGTATGGTCGTTTCACATTGTCGCCGGCGACGAGACGTTTGAGCTGCCAGTGCCGGACCTGGACGAGTCGCGTCTCGAACAGCTCAGCGCGCAGCTCGATGGATTACTCTCCGGCGGGTTTGACCCGCTTGAAAACACCGAGCAGGATTCACCGGACGCGCTGCCGGCACCGCCTCCGGCGGCGGAGCGCGCTGATGCCTGAAACCCGGGGGGCTGGACAGGTTTTACTGTTGGTCGGGCTGGCCGCGCTGCTGCTGACCGGGTGCGAGAACTGCACACTCGGCGCACCGGGGATCCCGCCGCGCGACGCCGCCGAGGCGCTCGGTCGCATCAACCAGAACTTGACGCAGGTCCGGGGCGCGCTGCAGGCCAAGGCCACGGTGTCCTTCAAGTTTCGCGACGACAGCGGCGCCAGCCGGCAGTTTCTGTTTCATCCGGCGGCGATCGTGTTCGAGGCGCCGCGCTGCCTGGCGTTTGAGATTCGCAGCTCGCTGGGGCCGGTGCTGGCACGGATCGGCTCGGACGACGAGCGCTACTGGACCTACGTCGACACGGACGACCGACGCAAGCTCTGGTGGGGCTCGTGGGAGGCGCTCGAACGCGGCCGTGCCAAGCCGCTGGTGGTCCCGCCCGATCTGCTGCTCGATGCGCTGATGATGCGTCCGCTGTCGGACGGTTCCGAGGCGTCTTCCGAGGCAACGCTCGACTTGAGCGCCCGCCATCCGCGCCTGTTGTTCTGGGCGCGCAGCACGGTCGGGGAGCCGTATTTGCGGCGCGAGCTGCGGCTCGATCGCTGCCCGCCGTACATGCCGCTGGAGATCACCGACCGCGACGAAACCGGGCGCGTGATCATGCAGGCGACCCTGGGCCAGTATCGCGGGCTGGCCGGACAGTTGCGCCAGGCGCCCTGGCTACCCCACAAGTATGACCTGAGGTGGTGGCGCGGCGACGCGCCCAGCGAGCTGCGGGTCGACTTGCAGTCGCTGGCCTACCGCGAGAGCGAGCTGCCGTTCTGCCGATTCCCGTCGGGGTGGCGCGGCGAGATCGAAGTGCTCGACGATCCGAATGTCCCGGCCGTCGAACCCGCCGACGCGGAGCCGACTGGTCCGTGGAATCCCATTCGCCCGTCCGCTCCCGGCGCTGCGCCGCCGCCTGAGCCCGCGCAGGAGCGGTCTTGAATTCGCCTCGATTCCATTCAGGCCATCTCCAGCGCCGCCTCTGCCTGTTGACGTTGATTGTCGGCGCCGGCGTGCTGGCCGAGCGGGCGGCGGCGGCGTCTGCCTCCGGCGCTGTGGCGGGCGACGAGCGCGTGTCGGTGCTGGTGGCCGCGGACGAGACGCGGCTTTGGCTGGCGGGCGTAAGCGCCGACCGATCCACGCTGTTCTTGCGGCAATCGGCCGGCCGGTTCAATCTCGGGCAAAGCATCAACGCTCCTGTTGCGCTCTTGACGGCGCACGGCGCGAACGCGGCGCTCGTGTTTCGCGACGGCCAGCTTTATGCGGCTGACGCGCAGCAGCGGCCGGTGGTCAAGCTGCCGACACCGCCGGGTTTTGGCGCGCCGCTGGACCTGGTCAGCAGCGGGGACGAACTGCTGGCGTTGGTGCGGCAGCCGCAATCGGCCAGCCGGCCCGCCGGGGACGAATCCGCCGATGGTTTAGCCGATCCGACTGAGCAGGCGTTGACCGTCTTGCGG
>CAYZHI010000166.1:0-7575 GCA_964477335.1 uncultured Caldilineaceae bacterium
GTGCTCGACGGCGGCCCCAGCCCGACCGCTACCCCCTCGACCATCATCGACCTGAGCGTCACACCGCCTCGCCTGCTGCGGCCCGGGGAACTGAGCCTGGCCAGCCTGCGGGAATTTCTGCCTGATCTGGAAACCGCATGATTATCGGGGTGGATGCCAGCCGGGCCGCCCGGGCCCAGCGGACCGGCACCGAAACCTACTCGCTCGAGCTGATCAAGGCCCTGGCCGAACTCACCTCAGCGCAGCGAAAATTGCGGCTCTATTCCCCGCATCCCCCCCAACATACCGCCAGGCCTGACTCGCTGTTTGTGGAAACCCGGATCATCCCCTGGCCCCGCCTGTGGACTCAGCTACGTTTGGCGTTGGAGCTGCACCGGCATCCTCCTGATGTGCTCTTTGTGCCGGCGCATGTGCTGCCACTCTACTGCCCGGTGCCGGCAGTAGTCACCGTTCACGATTTGGGCTACCGCCACTATCCACAGGCCCACCGCCCGTTTGACCGCTGGTATCTAGAGTGGAGTACGCGTCGCCACTGCCGGGTTGCTCGCCGCGTGGTGGTCGATTCTGAGGCCACCCGGCAAGACCTGGCCAACTTTTATGCAGCCGACCCGGCGCGAATCAGCGTGGTCTACCTGGGGCGGGATGAAACATTACAACCGGTCGACGACCCTCGGATTATCGCCCAGGTTAAGGCCAGGTACAATATTGAGGGTGACTACCTGCTCTACCTGGGCACGCTCCAACCTCGCAAAAATCTGATCCGCCTGATAGAGGCTTTTGAGATGGCCGGCCAATTGTGGCCGCAGCCGGGACCAAAACTGGTCATCGCTGGCCGGCCCGGCTGGCTATACGAGACCATCATAGGGCGAGTGCAGGAATTGGGGCTGACCGGGCGAGTCATCTTTCCGGGCTATGTGGCTCCGGCCGACAAAGCCGCCTTGCTCTCCGGGGCGCTGGCCTATGTTTTCCCGTCACTGTACGAAGGCTTTGGCCTGCCGGTGCTGGAAGCGATGGCCTGCGGCACGCCGGTGTTGACCAGCAACTGCTCCTCGCTGCTGGAGGTGGCCGGCCAGGCGGCCCGGCTGGTCGATCCGCACCGAACCGATGACATTGCCGCCGGCCTGGTCGAATTGACGACCAACGCCGGCCTGCGCCGGACGCTGGTCGAACAAGGCTTTCAGCAAATCCAGCGCTTTTCCTGGCGAGAGGCAGCCAGCCAGATAATGGAACTATTGGAACAGACTACCCGCCCACCTAACCACCCCCCCTCCGGTCGCAATCAACAAACTAACCATCCAACCTCCCTTCGGTCGCAACCAACTAACTAACTATGCCAACAATCCCACTCACCGCCACCATTCTCAACGTAAAGGTTCACGCCCTGACCAACACCCAAACCCTGGCGCTCATCGAGGCGTTCATTGCCAGCGGCCGACCCCACCAACTGGTTACAGTCAATCCTGAGTTTGTGATCGAGGCTCAACAGGATGAGGAGTTCCGCCAGATCATCAACAGCGCGGCCCTGGCTTTGCCGGATGGTATTGGCTTATTGAAAGCGGCTCGTTTCCTCAAAACAACCTCGCTGCCGGAACGGGTGGCCGGTTCAGACGTGGTGGTCAAACTGGCCGAGTTGTCCCATCAAAAAGGCTATCGCCTTTATTTTTTGGGGGCGCAGCCGGGAGTGGCTGAGCAAGCTATCCAAAAACTAAAGGAGTATTACCCGCAATTGCAGGTCGCCGGCTGTTTTGCCGGTTCGCCGGCCCTGGCCGAGAACGAAGCCATTGTGCAACGTATTCTGCCTACCCGGCCCGATATCCTGTTGGTGGCCTACGGCGCGCCTAAACAGGACAAATGGATTGCCCGCAACCTGGCCCGGTTACAGATTCCGGTCTGTATGGGCGTAGGCGGTTCGTTTGACTTCATTGCCGGAACAGCCCGCCGCGCCCCCCGGTGGATCCAACGGCTGCAACTGGAGTGGCTGCACCGGCTGGTGATGCAACCGTGGCGCTGGCGGCGCATCTGGAACGCCGTCCCTCGTTTTAGCTGGCTGGTCTTTAAGAGCCGGTTTTCCGGTAAATAGCGGCATACCTCGGCTGGGACAAGGCAGGTTTACACGAATTATGGTCCTTTTGAATTTCATGGGGTCATGAGGTCAAACCGCTAAAACAAGAAACGTAGATTCAGGCATCACGTTTTACGTTTTACGTTTTACAGTGTCAACCTCGTGAAATCCGATTAAACCCAAAATATTTCATTTCCTCAACCTTTTCCTCATCCAGGCTTAATCAAAATCTAACATGAATCTAATACCAATCTACTAAAAAGGCTGGTATAATCTCTATTGAGAAATACGTTCATATTATTAGCCAAATGTCAATCGAGTGACCGGTGTAAACATTGACGCCAGTCACAAGTTGAGGTAAATCACGATGATGCGTTTTGATAAATTTACTGAGAGAGCCCAGGATGCAGCGATGCGGGCCTACGAGATTTTGCAGCGATATCGCCACTCTCAGGCCGATACCGAGCATCTCTTTCTGGCCCTATTAGAGCAACCTAACGGGCTTGTTCCCGAACTATTGGAAAACATCGGCGTTGATCCAGAGCTGATCGCTTCCAGACTTGACCAGATTTTGACCGCCTCACCTAAAGTGGGCGGGATGGTCAACATGGCGGTGGGCCAGGTCTACATCACCCCCCGCCTGAAACGAGTGCTGGACAACGCCTATGAAGAAGCCAAAAATATGCAAGATGAATATATCTCAACTGAGCATATTTTCCTGGCAATTTGTAACGAAAAAGGTACACCGAGCGCCCGGATTCTACAGGAACTTGGGGTAAGTAAAAGCAAAGTTCTCGATGCCATCGAAAAAGTGCGGGGGGGCCAAAAAGTGACCAGCCCGCAGGCCGAGACGCGTTACCGCACCCTGGAAAAGTATAGCCGCGACCTGACGGCTATGGCCCTCGAAGGCAAACTTGACCCGGTGATTGGGCGAGACAAGGAGATTTTACGGGTGATCCAGGTGCTTTCCCGGCGCACCAAGAATAATCCGGTGCTCATCGGCGAAGCCGGGGTGGGCAAAACAGCCATTGTCGAAGGTTTAGCGCAAAAGATTGCCAACGACGATGTGCCAGAAATCCTGATGGGCAAGCGCGTGGTCAGCCTGGACCTGGGGGCCATGATTGCCGGTTCCCGCTTTAGAGGTGAATTTGAAGAACGGCTTAAAAATGCCCTGGAAGAGATCCAGCGGGCCCAGGGCGAGATCATTCTCTTCATTGACGAATTACATACTGTGGTCGGCGCGGGCGCGGCCCAGGGCGCGGTTGACGCCGGCAACATGATGAAACCGGCCCTGGCTCGCGGCGAGTTGCGCTGTATCGGCGCCACCACTCTGGACGAATTCCGCAAGTACGTGGAAAAAGACCCGGCCCTGGAGCGCCGCTTTGCGCCCGTGTTTGTAGACGAACCAACCGTAGAGGAGACCATCGAAATGCTGCGGGGTCTCAAGCATCGTTATGAGGAGCACCACAACGTCAGCTACACCGACGACTCGCTGAAGGCGGCGGCCCGGCTATCGCACCGGTACGTGTCGGATCGGCATCTGCCCGACAAGGCCATCGACCTGATCGACGAGGCGGCCAGTAAGCTGCGGATTGCCATTTACTCGATGCCTGAGGCGCTGAAAAAGAAAAAGAAGGAGCTGAATAAATTACAAATCCAGGAAAACGAGGCGGCCCAAAGCCAAAATTGGGAATACGCGGCCAAGGTCAAAGCGGAACGGCTGCGGCTGGATACGGAATTTGAGCAGGAGTATGCAACCTGGCGTCAGGAGAAAAATCTCGATGAGGTGGTCAAAATTAGCGACATTGCCGAAGTCGTGTCGAATTGGACCGGTATTCCATTGCAGGATATGCTCCAGACCGAAGCCGAGAAGCTCCTGCGGATGGAAGAAGTGTTACACCAGCGCATCATCGGCCAGGATGAGGCCATTGACGCCGTCAGCGACGCCATTCGCCGGGCGCGCTCGGGCCTGAAGGACCCGCGGCGGCCCACCGGCAGCTTCCTGTTCCTGGGCAGCTCCGGCGTGGGCAAAACCGAGCTGGCCAAAGCGCTGGCCTGGTTCCTGTTTGATGATGAGGACGCCCTGCTGCGCATCGATATGAGCGAGTACCGCGAGGCTCACACCACCAGCCGGCTGTTTGGCGCGCCGCCGGGTTATGTGGGTTACGATGAAGGCGGCCAGTTAACCGAAGCGGTCCGCCGCCGGCCCTACCAGGTGGTGCTGTTCGATGAGATCGAAAAGGCCCATCCCGACGTTTGGAATGCGCTGCTGCAAATCCTGGAAGAGGGTCGCCTGACCGATGGCCACGGTCACAACGTCGATTTTACCAACACGGTGGTTATTATGACCAGCAACGTTGGCACAGCCTTTGGGCCAAAAGGCGGCACGCTGGGCTTCCGCCAGCGGGGCGACCAGGGCACCTTTGACGATACCCGGCTCAAGGGCGAAATTCAGGACTCGCTGCGGAAATATTTCCGGCCCGAGTTTCTGAACCGGATCGATGAAATCATCATCTTCCACACCCTGACCCTGGAACACGTCATCCAGATTGTCGACCTGCAGATCCGGGAGATCGCCGAGCGGTTGGGCGAACACGGCGTTAGTATCGAATTAACTCAGGCAGCGCGAGTCTGGCTGGCCGAACAGGGCTATGATCCGGCGTTTGGGGCCCGCCCGCTGCGCCGGACGTTGCAAAAACAGGTCGAGTCGCCCCTGTCGGTTAAGCTGCTGCGAGGCGAGTTCAAAGAAGGCGACGTAGTAGTAGTGGATTATAATGAGGCTGAAGGTTTGATCTTCGTCAAGAAAGAAGAACTGGTGGTTAAAGTCCCGGCCCAGGAAGTCGAGGTTGGCGAGTAGAATAAAGCGCCGGGCGCTTGATTAAAAAAGCCAGGACCGGAAATTGGTCCTGGCTTTTTGACTCATTGAGGCGCAACAGTGCTATTACTTGGGCATCGTCTTCAGGCCAAAGTAGGCCGGGGCAGGAGTGAACTCCGGGTAGGTGGGATAAACGATGCTCCAGTAGGTTTGCTCATCATCCAGCGTCCACTGGGGATCGGCAATGTAGATCAGGCTCATCACGCCAATCCAGGGCTGCCAATTCTCTTTGGCCCAGGCGTAGGCCCGCTGGAAATATTGGTCCTGCTGTTCGGGGGTAACAGCGTGCCAGGCATAGGGCGAGTTAGGGCGGGGATCGATGGTCCAGCCAAACTCCAGCAGCACAATCTGCTTATTGGCGTCGCCGTTACGAACCATCACCGCCCGGACATCTTCAACGTGACGGAAACAGTAGACCCGGCGCAACTCCTCGGGGACGTTATTTTCAAAATCACCGGGGTTGGCCAAACCGGGGGTACGGGCCACTTCAGCCGGGTCGGTTTCCGGCGGCGAGGCATAACCCGCCCCGTGAGCGCCCAGAGCATCAAAGTAGGGCGCGGCGCCGGCATCGTACATCTCTTGAATGTAGTAGATGTCGGGCCGGGCCACATCGTCATTGCGGGTGGTGGGGGCCAGGCCGGCGCTGATGATAACGGGATACGGATCGACCGCCTTGATGGCCTGGTAAGCCAGTTGGAGCATCTGGGTGTACTCAGCCGCATTAGGCGGTCGATTGCCCCACTCACGGGCCAGGTTTGGCTCGTTCCAGATCTGGTAGGCATCGATCCGGCCTTTGTACCGCTGGGCTACAGCCGCGGCAAAATCGGCAAAATCCTGCATATTATTGGGCGGGCCGATTTCGGGA
This sequence comes from uncultured Caldilineaceae bacterium, assembly GCA_964477335.1. Lineage (GTDB taxonomy): Bacteria > Chloroflexota > Anaerolineae > 4572-78 > J111 > CAYNLK01. Next base: position 5,803 of record CAYZHI010000166.1, read on the forward strand.
TAACCGCCGCCGGCCCATTGGGGCTGCACCCCCAACCGGGCAATCACTTTGAGGCCATGCGCATCGATCTGGTCCATCACCCGATCGGTGCGCGACCAGTCGAACACACCCTTTCCGGCGCCTTCAATTTCTCGCCAGGCAAACTCCTGCTTCACCCAGCGGAAACCGGCATCCTGAACTAACTGCAAGTCACGGTCGGCGATCTCTTCTTTCCAAAACAGAAACACCTGCATACCATAATCAGGCGAGGTCATCGTGACCGGCGCAGTATTGAGCTGAGCCTGAACCGCGGGCGGTGAGGTCGGCTGGGCCGGAGTTGGGGTGGGGGCTTGTCCCGTACTAGGCGGCGTTTCTGTCGGGACTTGCCCGGCAGGCGCCGGTGTATTGACCGGCGCCTGCTCTACCGTTGGTTGATTGGGCGTAGCCGGCGCAGTCGGGGTAACATTGGCCGCCGGCTGTTGCGTCGGGTCTTGATTCTCGTCTTCAGAAAAACGGGCAATTCTGAGGGTTGGTGTGGCTCGCTGAGCCGCGCCGGCGGGGACGCTAGGTTCATAAAAGAAGATGGCGTAAACAGCAAATGCCGCCGCGCAGACCAGCATCACGGCAATCGCCAATCCGGCTACCACGGGCAGTAACCAGATAATCTTAGATCCCTTTTTCTTGGGCTGTAACCGTTGTTGCATAAGGACTCTCCCGCCTACTTCGGCATGGTCGCCAGGGCGTTGTAGGCCGGCGTATTCAAAATTCCAAAATTAGCCAACTCACTTCCAGGGGCGGTCACGCCATAATCCAGGTTCCAGAGGAACATTGGCCCAACCCAACCCTGCTGCTTGGCCCACTGGTAGGCCTCGGTGATCCATTTGGCCTGCTCTTCGTAGGTATTGTCGCGGGCATACTCATAGCCAGCCTGGGGATTGCCAGACACGGCCCAACCAAACTCGGTTGGCACAATGGCTTTGCTGCCGTCGCCGTTGGCCACCATTACATTCCGGTAGCCTTCCATCGTCCCTCTGAAACACCAGCTATGGTGACGATTACTGAAGGTCCCGTGGCCGGGATCAGCCGCAGCCTCCTGAGCCGTAACCGTTTGCCAATCGGCCAGGGCCGGACAGTTGTAGCCGGAGGGGTGAGCGCCCAGGGCGTCGAAGAAGCCTTTGGCTCCGTTGGCATACATCTGGTTGAGATAGTCAATATCGTCAACCGCCAGATCACCGACATTACCGGCCGGGGTTAGGGCGCCGCTAACCACGATCATATCCTGGTTGACCGACTTGATGGCAGTATAGGCAGCCTGCAACAATTGGACATATTTAGCGGCATTGATCCGACCACGACCGCCGGCCTCGTACCACAGGTTCTGCTCGTTCCAAACTTCGATGGCCTGCACTTTGCCCCGGTAACGGTCGGCCACACGGCCTACAAACTCAGCATATTTCACCGGGTCCGCCGGCGGCCCTTCGATGCTCTTGTCGTCGTCCGGCGGCCTGGCCCAGTCGGGGGCTTTGGGAATGCTGAGCAACACATTGATGCCGTTGGCGTTATAGGCCCCGATCAGTTCGTCCCACATCCCCCAAGAGTAGCTGCCGGGTGACGGCTCAACATCTTTCCAGGGCATCTGGAATTTAACCCAATTAAAACCGATCGCTTTGATATGGCCGACGTTGGCGCTGGTGCTGCACCGCGGGTCGGCTTGAATACCGTAACCAAAGGGGACATTGACCGCCGCCGCGGCCGGCGGCGCCGGCGCGGCCGCCTGAGCCGGGGCAGACTCTT
>CAYZHI010000167.1:0-7571 GCA_964477335.1 uncultured Caldilineaceae bacterium
GGCCCATTCTACGGCTGGTCAGCGCCGACCTGGGCGCGGCCGCCGAAATTTCCACTCTGGCCGAAGTCTTTGATTTTGCCCGCGATTATCTGGGCCTGTTGAAGGCCGCCGTTATCGCGTCCGGTCTGGTGCCGCCAGGCATGGAGGGCGCGGAGCAGCCTCTGGCCGAGTTGCTGGCGCGTTTGACCGGTCCCGGCTACGGTCTCGAGATTGTGAGCCAGGTCAACGGCATTCCCAAAGGCTCGCGCCTGGCCGTCTCGACCACCTTACTGGCATCACTCATTGCCGTTTGTATGCGCGCCACCGGTCAGGCCACTGCCCTCACCGGCCAACTGGCCGAAAATGAACGCCGGCTGGTGGCCGCCCGGGCCATTCTGGGCGAGTGGCTGGGGGGTTCGGGCGGCGGCTGGCAGGACTCCGGCGGGGTCTGGCCCGGCGTTAAGCTCATCCAGGGGGTTCAAGCGGCTGATGGCGATCCTGAATTCGGCGTCAGTCGCGGTCGCTTGTTGCCCAGCCACCAGATTTTTGATCTGAATGATGTGTCGGCTGAGACCAGGCAAAGGTTGCAGGATAGTTTGGTGCTGGTCCACGGCGGCATGGCCCAGGATGTTGGCCCGATTCTGGAAATGGTTACCGAGAAATACCTGCTTCGTTCCGAAGCCGAATGGCAGGGCCGGCAGCAGGCGATCCAGATTCTGGACGAAATTGTCGGCCTGTTGAAAAACGGGGCGGTTCGAGAGATTGGGGCAGCCACCCAGCGTAATTTCTTTGGCCCTATCCAAACCATCATCCCCTGGGCCACCAACCTTTACACCGAGACGCTGGTTGAGCGGGTCACAGCGGAGTTTGGGGCCGATTTTTGGGGTTTCTGGATGCTGGGCGGGATGTCTGGCGGCGGCATGGGCTTCATCTTCAGCCCCGAGCGGAAGCCGCTGGCCCAGGAACGGCGGCAAGCAATTATGAGCGAAACCAAGCGCCGGCTGGAAAAAGCGGTTCCCTTTGGCATGGAGCCGGTGGTGTAGGATTTTGCGATTAATGAGCGGGGCACCTACGCCGAACTGCTCCGGGGCGATGAGGCGCTGATGCCACCCGATTACTACACCCTGACCGTGCCAGCGCTCCTCCGCCTGGAACGGCGCCAGCTTTCCTCTTTTCGCCGGGCCGAGCTGGATCGCTTTGGCCGGGCCTGCCAGACCAAGCCAGAATTGTCCGGGATGGTCCAAACTCTGTTCGACCGGTTATTACCCGGCGCCGGTCAAGAAGAAGGGGAACAGAGCCACAGTTTGGAAGTTTTGTTGGACCAGTACGGTTTTGACCGGCTTCAGCACGAGCAAATCCGGGCCGATTTGCGCAGTGGTCGGATTGGCCTGGCCCAGAACCGGCTGCCGGTCAGCAGCCAGATCGAGGATGTGTCTCCTGACGACGTGGTCGATGCCACAACCGGGCTGCCGGCCAGATATCGGCAACTTGGTCTGAATGCCCTGGCCGAAGGGGCGGTGGCGGTGGTCTCGCTGGCCGGTGGGGCCGGCAGTCGTTGGACGAAGGGGGCCGGGGTAGTCAAGGCGCTGAACCCTTTCTGTAAATTGGGGGGCAAGCATCGCACCTTCATCGAGGTTCACCTGGCCAAAAGTCGGCGGATTAGCCGGCTGTGCGGCGCGTCTCTGCCGCACCTGATCACCACCAGCTATTTGACCCACGAACCCATCGAAACTTATTTGCAGGCTGAAGCCAATTACGGCTATCCCGGCCCGTTGCTACTGTCGCCCGGCCGGATTGTTGGCTTGCGGCTGGTCCCGATGGCCCGCGACCTGCGTTTTGCCTGGGAGGAAATGCCCCAACAACTGCTCGACGAGCAGGCCCAAAAAGTTCTTGACAGTCTCCATGCTGCCCTGATTAACTGGGCCCACCAGATGGGCGAGGGAAGCGACTACACCGACAATTTGCCGCGGCAATGTCTCCACCCGGTCGGTCACTGGTACGAAGTGCCCAACCTGTTTCGCAATGGCGTGCTGGCCCGGCTGCTGGCGGAACGACCCAACCTGAAATATTTGATGATTCACAACATCGACACTGTCGGGGCCGATGTAGAGCCGGCCATTCTGGGCTACCACATCGATCAGGGTGCCGGTCTGACGACCGAAGTCATCACCCGCCGTATCGAGGATCGCGGCGGCGGCCTGACCCGGATCGACGGCCACTTACGCCTGATCGAAGGGCTGGCCCTCCCCCGCGAGGAGATTGAATTCAAGCTGTCCTACTACAACTCCAGCACTACCTGGGTCGACCTGGACCGGCTGCTGGCCGTTTTTTCGCTGAGCCGGTCCGACCTGGCCAACAGTGACAAAGTGGCCACAGCTATCCGCAACTTGGCCGCCCGCATGCCGACTTATATCACCATCAAGGATGTCAAGAAGCGCTGGGGTCAGGGCCAGGAGGATGTCTTCCCGGTGACCCAATTTGAAAAGTTGTGGGGTGATATGACTGCTCTACCGGAGTTGGCCAGCCGCTTTGTGGTGGTGCCGCGACTGCGCGGCCAGCAACTCAAAGAAGTGGCCCAACTGGATGGCTGGCTGCGAGACGGCTCGGCGGCCTATCTGGAGTCGCTTTGTGAGTGGGGTTGAGCAAGGCATAAGTGACCGGCATATTTTTAAGCGCCGGTCGCTTTTGCTTACGTAATGAACTGTTCCACAAATTTCAGGTAACCTTGCTGCCCGCCCCGCTTGTTCCACTTTTGCACCGATTTGCGGATGCGTTTTAAGCAGGCAACGATCTCCTCGACTGTAAGCGGCGGCGGCTGAGGCGCTCCACCTTTGTCGCCGTTCCTCACCAATTCGACCCGTCCCAAGCGCCAGTCGCACATCGATTTTACCGCCTCGTAGAGTTCCTGCCTGAGTTCGTTCAGCGTCGGCGGGTCGAACTGCCGGCCGGATTGCTCGGCCTGGTAGAGCCGGATTAATGCCGCCAAAACAGTCTCGACATCATAATCGACCAGGTTGGCCCGCCGGTGGTACACTTTGATGATGGCAAACTCGATGTTTTGCAACACATCCTGGTATTCTTCTTCGAAAGTCATTTACATTCCCTCCAAGGTATTCAATTGTACCATTTGTTGTCAGTTCATCAAATTTTGAGAAACTCTTACACCGTCCCCCCCAAATACCACGGTACAAACTCTGCCTCACCCACCCCCTGGGCTTCACTCTTGGACGGCTGGCCCGAGGCCACCGCAATAACCAGCTCCAGCAATTCCGCGGCCACCTCTGCCATTGGTACACCCTCCAGCACCCGGCCGGCGTTAAAATCCATATCATCCGGCATCCGGTTGAAGGTCTCAGAGTTGGTGCAAATTTTGATGGTGGGGGCCGGGACGGAACCAAAAACCGAGCCGCGACCCGTGGTAAACAACACCAGATTGCAGCCGCCGGCCAACATGCCGGTCACAGAGATGGGGTCGTAGCCGGTGGTGTCCATAAAGGTCAGGCCCCGGGCAGTGACCGGTTCGGCGTAATCGTACACGGCCATCAGCGGGGTGCTGCCCCCTTTGGCTACCGCGCCCAGCGACTTTTCGTAGATGTTGGTCAGGCCGCCAGCCTTATTGCCAGGGCCGGGGTTGTTGTTGATTTCTACATCGTATCGCCCGGCAAACTCTTCCCACCAGCGCACTTTGTCGATCAACTTCTGGCCGACTTCCGGACTGATGGCCCGCCGGGTTAACAGATGTTCAGCTCCGTAAATCTCCGTTGTTTCCGACAGGACCACCGTGCCGCCCTGCCGCACCACTTCATCCGCCACCAGGCCAACCACCGGGTTGGCCGTGATCCCGGACCAGCTATCGCTGCCGCCGCATTCCAGGGCCAGCTTGAGTTCAGAGATAGGCCGCGGTGTGCGTTGGATGTTGTTGACCTGGGGCAGAAGAGCCTCAATCGCCGTAATCCCAGCCTGGACTGTTTTACGGATGCCGCCTAAATCCTGGATAGTCAATCCACCCGGTTGGCCTATGGCCCCGCCGCTCAGGCCATAGTTCTCCACCAGGTCGGCCAGTTGATTTGTCTCGCACCCCAACCCGACAATCAGGTAGGCGCCCACATTGGGGTGGCGGGCCATCCCGGCCAGGGTGCGCTGCAGGATATCATAATCATAGCCGCCGGGCCGCGAAGCGCAGCCGGTGGTGTGGGTCAGGGCAATCACCCCGTCGACGTTGGGGTAGGCGGCCAGCCGGTCGGGGGTAAAATGGTGGGCAATCTCCCGGCAGGTATGGGCGGAGCAGTTGACCGTGCCGATCACGGCAACGGTGTTGCGCGTGCCCACCAGTCCATTGGCTCGCTGATATCCATAAAAGGTTCGTCGCTTCGTGGACGGCGCGTAAACCACGGGGCTAACCTCTGCGCCAAAGGCGTAATCTCTGGCAAAATTGCCCAGGCCCAGATTGTGAGTGTGGACGTGTTCGCCCGGCCGGATGGGTTGGGTGGCAAAGCCGATAATCTGGCCATAGCGGCGGACTGCCTGCCCGATAGCAAGTTCGCATAGCGCAACTTTGTGGCCGCTGGGAATGAAGCCACGGACTTGGATCTGGTGGGGGGCGTTTGTAACTTGATCGTCGAGCATGAGGATGGCGCCTGGTTGCAAGTTGACCCTGGCAATGGCTACGTGATCTTGGACTTGCAGGCGGATGGCCACATCGGCCAGAGGTAGTCGACCGGGAGCAGTGGCGTCAGTCAGGTTGATGTTTTCAATAGTCATATTTCGTTCCTATCAATTATTGAGTTTGGCTAATGTTATTACTGTTCTAATAAATATCTATTATACTTCTTACAGGAATCAAACACACATTTCATACAGTATAGTTGCATATAACCGGCTTTTAGCCGGAATGATGGTTATTATAAGTGGCCTGCGCTTGTTCCAGGGTTTACCGTGCCGGTCATTTGAGTAAGGATTTGTGGAGGCAATAAGCTAATGTATTGGGATGAAACAGGCCGGCCAATTGGGCGTAGAGTGCCAGTTCGAACAACTAACCAAAATACAGACAGGCCGGTACAGGCCGAGCAGCAATATAATTCTGAAGGACCAATCCAGACCAGTCGCCCAACCCAACCGGCGGCGCGTGAAACAGAAACCGATTGGCAAAGGTTGGCCATGCGCTTACAGGCGGATATGGCTAACTTTCGCCAACGCCAGCAGCGCCGGGCCGATGAGGCCATTGCCGGGGAGCGGGAGCGACTGCTCCGGTTGATGTTGCCGCTGGCCGATAATCTGGTTCGAGCGTTGAGCCAGGCTGATCAGGGCAACGACGCCCTCCGTCAGGGGATCGAATTGACCCAGCGGGAGTTGCTGCGGACTCTGGCCGCCGAGGGCGTTACCCGGCTGGAAACCATTGGGCGGCGTTTCGATCCCGAGTTGCATGAAGCGATTGCCGTTGTGCCAACTGCTCACGAAACAGATACAATTGTTGAAGAGGTTGAGGCCGGTTATCAACTGGGCGACAAACTCCTGCGACCGGCGCGAGTGGTGGTTGCTGCTTAAAAATTCTTGAATAGAGGCTTGGCCAATGGAATATAAAGATTACTACAAAATTTTAGGCGTTGATAAAAAAGCAACCGAAAAAGAGATCAAGGCCGCTTTTCGCAAGTTGGCCCGTAAGCACCATCCTGATATGAACCCGAACAATCCTCGGGCCGAGGAGCGTTTCAAGGAAATCAATGAAGCCTACGAGGTGCTTGGCGACCCCAAAAAACGAAAGAAGTATGACCAACTGGGCGCCGATTGGCAACGCTGGCAGCAGACCGGTGGTCGTCCTGGCGATTTTGACTGGAGCCAGTGGATGGCCGGGGCTGGCCCCGGTGGACCGGCTGGCCAGCGGGTGCATGTTCGCTACGGCAGCCCGGAAGATTTGCAGGATCTGTTTGGCGGCGGTAGCCCTTTCTCCGATTTCTTTACCAGTATCTTTGGTGGCATGGGGGGCGCTCCCACCGGCCGTAGTAGCTTTGATTTTGGCCAGCGCAGTCGCCGTGGCCAGGACCTGGAACACGAAATCGAAATTAGCCTGACTGAAGCCTATCATGGCACCACCCGCCTGCTGACCAAAGACGGACGCCGTTTGAGCGTTAAGATCCCGGCCGGGGCTAAAACCGGCACCAAAGTGCGCATGCGGGGTGAAGGTGAAGGCGGCCTGGGCGGCGCTGAAGCCGGCGATCTGTTTTTGAAGATAAAAGTGGCGCCTGATCCTCGTTTTGAGCGCAAAGGCGATGATCTGTATACGACCACGCCGGTCGATCTGTATACGGCGGTGTTGGGGGGGCAGATCAGGGTTGAGACGCTGTCAGGCCCGGTTGATCTAAAAATTCCGGCCGGTTCCCAAAATGGCCAGACTTTTCGGTTGCGAGGCAAGGGCATGCCCCGGTTACATCATGCGGGCCAACACGGCGATTTATACGCCAAACTCGATGTGCGGTTGCCTACCAGTCTGACTGACAGGCAGCGCAACCTGTTTGAACAATTACGAAAGTTGGAGGATTAATTCCGATGAATCTAAACAAATTTACAGAAAAAGCTCAGGCGGCCATTCTGGATGCACAAAGATTGGCCGAAGAGTATAGTCACAGCGAAATATTGCCCGGCCATCTCCTGCTGGCCCTGCTGCGGCAGGAGGGCGGCGTGGTGCCGCAGATTGCCCACCACCTCTCGGTCAACCCGGAGGCGCTGGCCCAGGCCGTGGAAACCGAATTGCAGGGCATCGGTAAAGTGTATGGCGGTTCCCAACCGGGCCTGTCGCGAGCCTTGAACAATGTGCTCCGTGAGGCCGAAAAAAACGCTGAGAAGATGAAAGACGATTTTGTTTCGACGGAGCATCTGCTGCTGGCCCTGAGCGACTCTGGCGAGCGGACCGGCTCGCTGCTGCACCGTTTTGGCGTGAAACGCGATGCGGTGCTGCAAGCCCTCACTCGCATCCGCGGCAGCCAGCGGGTCACCAGTCAAAATCCAGAGAGCACCTATGAGGCCCTGCTCAAATATGGCCGTGACCTGACCGACCTGGCCCGCAAGGCCAAACTGGACCCGGTCATCGGTCGCGATGATGAGATTCGGCGGGTGGTGCAGGTGTTGAGCCGGCGCACCAAAAATAACCCGGTGCTCATCGGTGATCCGGGGGTCGGCAAAACGGCCATTGTCGAGGGGCTGGCCCAGCGGATTGTCAATGGCGATGTGCCGGAGGGGTTGAAGCAAAAGCAGATTGTGGCACTGGATATGGGCGCGCTGATCGCCGGGGCCAAGTATCGGGGTGAATTTGAGGAGCGATTGAAGGCGGTGCTGCAAGAGGTCACCGGCAGCGAGGGTCAAATCATCCTGTTCATCGACGAGTTGCATACCGTGGTCGGCGCCGGCGCGGCCGAAGGGGCCATGGATGCCGGCAACATGCTCAAACCGATGCTGGCCCGCGGCGAATTGCATGCTATCGGCGCGACTACGCTGGATGAATATCGCAAGCACATCGAAAAAGATGCCGCGCTGGAGCGGCGCTTCCAGCCGGTGCTGGTGGATGAGCCGACGGTTGAGGATACCATCAGCATTTTGCG
>CAYZHI010000168.1:0-7556 GCA_964477335.1 uncultured Caldilineaceae bacterium
GCCCGCCCGCAGAGGCATAGGGATGCCTCTGCTACCAAAAATTGGATCTACTGAGTCTAACATAAAAAATAGCCGCACCTTTTGACAATAAAAGTCTATGTTTGTTACAATGGGATCACTTGACCATAAAATCAAAATCCAGGGGGAAAACGTGGCAACTTACACCGATCTAAACACATCTGAGCGAATTCTGTTGGGGCCTGGCCCCAGTATGATCCACCCGCGAGTATTGCGGGCGATGGCCCAGCCATTGGTCGGCCACCTGGACCCGGAGTTCCTGAAGGTGATGAATGAAATTCAGGAGCTGCTCCGGTACGTTTTTCAAACCAACAACCGGTTGACCATCCCCGTCTCCGGCGCCGGCAGCGCGGCCATGGAAGCGGCCCTGTGCAACTTTATCGAGCCGGGCGCTGAGGTGATCATTGGGGTGAACGGCTACTTTGGCGAGCGGTTATGCGATATGGCCGGCCGGTACGGGGCCGTGATTCGGCGGCTGGAGAAACCGTGGGGGGCCGTTTTCTCGCCCGACGAGATCGAAGCTGCGCTCAAGCAAAAACCGGCCCGGCTGGTCGCCCTGGTCCACGGCGAAACGTCGACCGGGGCGTTGCAGCCCATGGCGGGCATAGCCGAGGTCGTCCATCGTTACGGCGGCCTGCTGCTGATCGACTGTGTGACCTCGCTGGGCGGCGCGCCGGTCAAGATCGACGAGTGGGGGGTGGATATTGCCTACAGCGGCGCGCAGAAATGTTTGAGCTGCCCGCCGGGCATCTCACCGTTGACCGTCGGCGAACAGGCCCTGGCCGTGTTGCGCCAGCGCCAAAGCAAGGTGGCCAACTGGTACCTGGATTTGACCATGGTCGAGAAATATTGGGGCGACACCCGCACCTACCACCACACCGCCCCTATCTCGATGAACTATGCCCTACGCGAGGCCCTGCGGCTGATCCACGAAGAAGGGCTGGAGGCTCGCTGGGCCCGCCACCGCAGGCATGCCGAACTGCTGTGGGCCGGCCTGGAGGAGCTGGGCTTCTCGATGCACGTGCCGCTGGCCCACCGGCTGCCGTCGCTGACCACGCCGCGCCTGCCGGCCGGCCTCGACGAGTTGACCATCCGCAAGCGGCTGCTGGCCGACTACAACATCGAAATCGCCGGCGGGTTGGGCCAGTTGGCCGGGCAGGTCTGGCGAGTCGGGGTGATGGGCTACTCGTCGCGGCGCGAAAACGTGACCCTGTTGCTGGCCGCTTTGCAAGAGCTGATGAAGTAGGGAGCGGATAGCGAATGATGAATGATGAATGGCGAAGCGGTGGTTTAGATTGAACCTTTGCACAAAGGAGCTGTGGCCGTGACCCAGACCACCTTGTATGACGAATGCCCGCTCTGCAATCAGGGCGCCGTAGTTCTTGACGAAAATAGCCAGATTTACCGGTGCGACCATTGTGGTCTAGCCCTCAAGAAACGCTCGCTGTTGGGGGTGTTCAAGAAAGATCATCTGCAAGTCGTCAGCCTGGGGAAGGGGGATTTCTCGCTGGCGCAACAGAGTTTAGCCAATCTGTCGCTGCCGCCTGACCGGCTCAAGGTGGTCATTGGAAATGTCTACTCAGACGAGCAGTTAGCGCAAATTGCCGGGGGCGCGCTGGAGGTGATCCGGCCGGTCAGAACGGTTTTGGCCCAGATCATCCTGGAGCAGTTAAAGGAAACCTGTTATCTGCAGGTGAATGGCCTGCGCCGGGCCAATGGCCAACCGCTGCCAGAGGGAAGTGATTACCGGCCGCAGGGTCCGGTGCCACGGGCGGGTTTGGAGTGGCAGGATCAGGGCAATCTTTTTGGCACCGACAAACACCTGGTTTTGCCCAGCGACAGCTTTACCTTTATCCGGCTGGATCGAAAATTGGGCGGGGTGCGGGCCTTTAACGATGGCGTGGGGGTGCAGCGTACCGGCGAGGATTTTGCCACTTACTTTGTTGGTTGCTATGCCCACGAAGCGGCCCTGGCGGCGGCCTTTGTGCTGGGCAAGCTGCCGGCCTTGCGCCAAAAATAACGGCATTTTCCGGCTAAAGCCTAACCTGGACAAGCCAGAGCCAAAAAGGATTTAACCACGAAGTACACAAAGGCGCACAAAGGGACCCCCCAAAAAATCTTTGTGTTCCTTTGTGCCCTTTGTGGTAGAAAATTCTTGCACAAAAAACAAGAATCTCACTTATAAGGTACTAATGCTACTAAGTACAGGATTGCCTAAGTTCGTTCCGAGCTTAACATAAACATAAATCAGGTATATACTTGGGACAGGAGGTAACCGAAATGACCCGTGGTCCTGATCCCAAGTATCCAATTAACTTAACAACCGAACAACAACAGACCCTGCGGCAACTGGTCAAATCACGTAAGGCGGCCCAAGGCCAGGTTGTCCGTGCCCGGATCATTCTGAACGCCCACGACCACCCCGATTGGAGTAACCAACAGATCGCCGAAACGGTTGGCTGTAGTGACCGGAGCGTCCGCAAATGGCGGTGACGTTGGGTGGAAAAGCACAATCTGGAAGATCTACCCCGGTCGGGCGCCCCCGTCGTTTTTCCCCCTGAAGCCAGAGCCCAAGCGACCGTCTTGGCCTGTGTGCACCCCCAAGATGAGGCGGAGGCGCCCTTGGCCCGCTGGAGTTACGCCGAGATTGCCGCCCGGTTGGTCGCCTTAGGGGTGGTGGTCAGTATTGCGACCAGCACCGTGGCTCGTTGGTTGTCCGCCGAAAAGCTCAAACCGTGGCGCTATCGGCTGTGGCAACAGATTGGGCAACCCGAAGCCTTTTTGGAGCGAGCCAGACCGGTCTTATGGTTGTACCGACACGCCAAAGCGTTGCTCCAGCGGGGCATCTGGGTGGTCTGTGTGGACGAAAAGACCTCAATCCAGGCTCGACAACGTGAGCAAGGCCCCCGGCCTCCGGCTCAAAGAGGCCAGCCGGTCTTGCTATCGCCTCGCTACAAACGCCAGGGAGCTTTACATCTATTTGCTGGTTTGAGTGTGGCCGATGGCCAAGTCTATGGTTTATGCCAAAGCCGCAAACGGTTTGTTGATTTTCAACACTTCCTGCTCACGGTCATTATTCCTGAAGCCTTGCGCGTCAGGTCAGCACCCTGGCTTTGATTGTGGACAATGGCACTACCCACGCCCCCAAACAATTGGAGGCCTGGTTGCAACAACAAATTGCTGAGCAGCGCTAAGATCAGGGAAGTCGAAGAGACTTTTCGATCTCATCGATGGCCGCCCTGATGATTTTAGCGCTCGCCTGCAAATCTGCCTCTTCTGCTTCGTTCAGTGGCAAGGAGAGCGTGCCCTGAATACCGGCTACCCCGACGATGTGCGGCAGGGCCAGGGTGACATCCGGGACGCCGGCGACCTCAGACCTGGGGCTGCAAACAGTCAGGACAGCCCGTTGGTCATCCAGAATGGCCTCGGTGATGCGAGCCAGCGCGCTGCCGATACCGTAGTAGGTCGCCCCCTTTCCTTCGATGATCGAATAAGCTGCCCGGCGAACCTTCTGGTCAATTTCCTGGCGGGTAACCTCGTCAAGCTCAATATTTTGGCTGCGGCAGAAATCATCCAATGGAATGACCCCGATGGTAATCAACGACCAGGCCAGCACCTCCGAGTCCCCGTGCTCGCCGATGACGTAGCCGTGGATATTGTTGGCGGCCACGCCCAGGCAGTTACTTAACAGAGACCTGAAGCGAGCCGTGTCCAGGGTTGTGCCCGAACCGATCACTCGAGTGGAGGGCACGCCATGTTCGGCAGCAAAACGGGCCGTTAAATGGGTCATAATATCCACCGGATTAGTGGCCACAACCAGAATAGCCTCCGGGGCATATTTGAGCACTTCAGGTATCACCCTTTTGAAGATGGTTGCATTTCGCTCCAATAACTGCAAGCGGGTTTCGCCCGGTTTTTGACCCACCCCCGCGGTAATAATGACCACCTTGCTGCCAGCTAACTCGGAGTATTCGCCGGCAATGACCCGAATCGGATGGGCAAATGGCACTGCATGCAAAATGTCATCAGCTTCAGCTCGAGCCCGGAGCTGATTGACATCGACCAAAGCCAGTTCGCTGCCGATTCCCCGCATCACGATGGCGTAGGCAGCCGTAGCGCCGACAAAGCCTGTGCCGACAATGCCAATTTTAGACATACCTGCTCTCCTTCTGGTTATGGTTTTTCATTAAGCCGGCCCGTCCGTTGATCAATCATCGGCTGCGGCGTCAAGGCTTTCGATGGCCTCGCGCACGATTTGAGCGCTGGCCGCCAGCTTGGTCTGCTCCGTTTCATCAAGCGGTAGAGGGAAGGTGGCCTGAATGCCCTGACCACCGACTAGATGGGGCAGCGAGACGGTCACATCAGGTACACCGGCCACCTCCGCCAGCGGTGTGCCAACGGTCAGGATGGCCTGCCGGTCGTTGACCACAGTGGCGGCAATTTGAGCCAGGGCGCTGCCAATGCCGTAAAAAGTGGCGCCCTTGCCGGCAATGATCTCCTGGCCGGCAAAACGGACCTGCTGGTCAATATCTGCCCGCGTCGCAGCATCCAGCGTGACGTTGCGCAAAACGCAGAACTCCTCCAGCGGAATACTGCCAATGGTGGTCCGTGACCAGGCCAGCACCTCGGAGTCGCCATGTTCGCCGAGGACATAGCCGTGGACGTGCTGCGAGTCAACGCCCAGGTGTTGCGCTAAAATGGCTCGAAAGCGGGCCGTATCCAGGGTAGTGCCTGAACCGATGATCCGGCTGGAGGCCACGCCAAGCTCCCGAGCATAGCGAGCGGCCAGGTGAGTCATCACATCAACCGGGTTGGTGGCGATCACCAGGATGGCGTCGGGAGCGTACTTCAGGATGTTGGGTACCACATCCTGAAAGATGCCGGCGTTGCGGCTGAGCAACTGGAGCCGGCTCTGGCCTGGACTGCGGCCCACCCCGGCAGAAATGATGACAGCCCGAGCGCCGGCCAGGTCGGTGTAATCGCCGCCTATCACCCGCATCGGGTGGGCAAAGGGAACGGCGTGCAGCAAGTCACTGGCCTCGGCCCTGGCCCGGGCCGGGTCCATGTCGACCATCACGATCTCACTGCCAATGCCGCGCATAATCAGGGCATAAGCGGCTGTAGAACCAACTCGACCACTCCCAACAATTCCGATTTTCATTTGTTCCTCCTTGTGGTTGAACAGATAGAACTCTCACATCATCGGCCGGTGGCGGCGGAGCAGCAAGCTAGGTAAGGCCACCCCAGCCGCAATACCGGCCACGGTCAGAAGCGTTTTAAGGCTGGTGACCGCCGCGCTCAGCAGCAGGGTTTGATCCACGCCGGGGGTGTTGGTGGTCAGGGTCAGCAAATCGATCATTGTGCGGAAGGCCAGGTAGCCCGGCACTAACGGGATTACCCCGGCCACAATGAAGACCGGCGCCGGCACGCGCCAATAGTGACCAAACTTCACGCCCACAAAGCCAACCACGGTCGCGCCCAGCAGGGTGGCCGCTTCAATCCCCACTACTCCGAATTGCACCAGCAACGTGCGCACCGCATAACCCAGCGCCCCACCCAGGGCGCAGCCAACCAGCGTTCGCCGCGGCACGTTGAACAGAACCGCAAACCCTAGAGCGGCGACGCCCGCCCAGAATGTATTTTGCAGGAGCAGCCAACCTGAAAAGGTCATGCTCAAAAACCCCTGATGCCGGTCAACTGCATCGCCAAAATCAGCCCCAGGGCAATGGCCAGGATAATGAGTCCACTCGCCGTTCCTCGGGCCAGACCCACCGCAATGTGTCCCTTGATCAGATCTTCAACCGCATTGATGAAGGGCACACCCGGCACCAGCAGCAAGACCGAGGCCGCCAGGGCCAGTTCCGGGTGCGGGCTAAATTGAAACAAGTTCACCAGGCCAACCAGCCCGCCGGCTACAAAAGCCGTGGTGATGACCACCAGCAGCATGTTGAAGTTTCGATGGATCAACTCCTGGCGAACCGCCATCGCCAACGTTGCCGCGACCAGGGTGACCCCAAAGACCGGCCAATCGCCGCCAAATAGACGGCTAAAGGCGGCGCAGGCCAGCCCCACCGCCAGAGCCGTAACCCAGCGGTTGTAATGGCGCGGCGTGGCGCCCAGGCGTTCCAGTTCGGCCCGGACCTTGAAACGGTCGTATTTGCCCTCCTCCACCCGGTGAGTCAGGTGGCTGATCGCTTCGATCAAACTCATATTCACGCCTATCGCGCCCACCCGGCGGATTTTAGTGCGAAACTCGTCGCCGCTAACGTGGGTGACGATGATAGCGTTGTAGGAGACCAGGACATTGCCCCAATCGCAGCCCAGGCCGGTGCCCAGCAGCCGAACGGTTTCCTCCACTCGTTGGCTTTCAGCCCCATTTTGCATCAGGAGTTGCCCGGCCGTCAGGGCCAGATCGACGATGTCGGCCAGGGCCTCCCGCTCCAAAGCTGGTTTGAGTTTCTTGTTTGAGACCGGCCGGTCACTGACCGGGACCGGTTTGGCTTGTTGTGGCTGGACTGTTGCCATCTTGACCTCTACGCATTGCCGCGCTTTTTCATCAAAAAATGACCCGCTGAACTCTAACCGATAGGCTGATTGAACTTAGGCGATTACTTGCCGGCCGGTACTGCCGCCGCGCCTGTGGTCGTCCGGACGGTCAGAGGTCTTTTGAGCAGATACAGCATGCCGGCGGCCACCAGCGTGCCGACAACAATAGCGACAATGTACATACCCAGGTTAGTGACGGCGTTGGGAATGGGCAGGACGAAGATGCCGCCGTGGGGAACGCGCAGCTCGCAGCCAAAGACCATCGAGATGGCGGCGGCCACACCTGAACCGACAATAATGGAAGGAAGGACGCGGAACGGGTCGCCGGCGGCAATGATGACCAGATCGGCCCGCTGGATATCGTCGTCGGTCAGGGTGTTCTGCGCCCCAACCGAACCCTGCGTTTCGACCTTGACTTCGTGGCCCAGCGACTCGGCCCCACCCTTGACCCCCTCGGCGGCCATGAAGGTATGGGCGATGCCGGTTGGGCAGGAGGTGATGGCCACAATGAACTTCTTCTCACCTGCGGCTTCGACCTTGGGCGGGGCGTGCTCGGCCACGGGGGGAACTTTGATTTCCTGCGCCTCTTGCAGGGCCACTTCGATGACGGCTTTACTGTAGCGAATGGCCTCGGTAGTGGAGGCGGCATACATCGGTTTGCCGGCAAAGCGGCTCATATCGATGTAAATATCGGAACTGACAATAACCACATCGGCCTCATCGATCTCCTCGATGGTCAGGGCATCTCGCACCCCTTCAGCGCCCTGGGTTTCCACCCGGAGTTGGTGCCCCATCACCCCGGCCGTTTTCTTCAAAGCCTCGGCGGCCATGATGGTGTGGGCGATGCCCGTGGGACAGCCCGTCACTGCGACTATTTTTGCCATTTCTTTCCTCCTGAATGCTATTGATTTTTAGTAACTCCTCAGCCACCCATTTGAAAGTGTAGATTTTGGGCCGGGATTAGGAGATTTGGGGATTTTTAATCTAATTTT
>CAYZHI010000169.1:0-7552 GCA_964477335.1 uncultured Caldilineaceae bacterium
TGACCGGGCATACCATCACCGAAACAGTCTATGATTTTGAGCCGGACTTGAGCCAGCCACCCTTACTTAAAGTGGAGAATTTGAACGCCGGCGACTTGCTCAAAGAGATCAATTTTGAATTACGAGCCAGAGAAATTGTGGGCGTAACCGGCCTTTTAGGTTCCGGGCGCACGGAACTGGCGCTGGCGCTTTACGGGATGCTACCGATTGATTCGGGCCATATCTATATAGACCATAAACCCATCGTCATTCACTCCAACCGCGATGCCATTGCTCATAGCATTGGTTATCTACCCGAAGATCGGCTGACCGAAGGATTATTCTTGAAACAATCGGTGGGGCGGAATATCGTGGTGCGCACCATTGAAGGCTTACGCGGCGCTTTAGGCTTGACCGATCCGCAAAAAATCGATGACCAGATTAACCAATGGGTCAGCGCCCTGCGGATCAAAACCAGCAATCCGGCCTTGCCGGTCAACACGCTGTCAGGCGGCAATCAGCAGCGGGTAGTCCTGGCCAAGTGGCTGGCCAGCAAGCCTAAGGTTATGATATTGAATGGCCCTACCGTCGGCGTAGACGTAGGTTCCAAAGATGAACTGCACGATTTAATGAAGGAATTAGCCGGCGAAGGGATGGGCCTGCTGGTTATTTCTGATGATATTCCTGAACTGTTGCAAACCTGCAATCGCATTTTGCTGATGCGCCACGGACGTATTGTTGAGGAAATCATAGCAAAAGATACCAATGAAAACGAACTCTCTTCCAAACTAACTGAGGACTAGCAAGGTGAAACGTCTTCTGCGTCGTAACGAAACTTTGGTAGCCGTGACATTGGTGGCCCTCTGTCTGGTCATCGGTTTGAACAACCCAACCTTTTTTACCGTTGGCAATGTTTTTACCCTCCTGCGCAGTAGTATTGTTACGGGCATCTTTGCCATGGGCGTGCTCATTGTCATCATTTCAGGTGGAATTGACGTTTCCTTCACCGCCATCGGCATTTTTGCCCTTTATTCCACCGTCAAGCTGATACTCCATTTTGCCCCGGAAACCTCAATCTGGGTAGCATTTGTAATCGCGGCGATTATTGGGCTTGGCTTGGGGTTGATTAATGCCTTTTTCATCGCCCAGTTCAAGCTGCCAACGCTGATTGTTACGCTGGGTACGTTAAGCATGTTCCACGGTTTTTTGCTTTTTGCCATTGGCAACCAGATTATTCGAGACGTTCCCCCCGCTTTAACTGCTTTCGCTCGGGCGACCGTAATCCAGATTCCGCAAGAACGCGGGATAGCCAACCTGCACCCATCTGTGTTTCTAATGATAGCCATTGTCATTATGGTCTGGTTGTTGCTCAAGTATACCATGCTGGGGCGCGGCATCTATGCGTTGGGCGGCGCGCCCGAAGCAGCCGAACGCGCCGGTTTCAATGTAACCCGAATTCAATATTTCATTTATGGTTTTGTCGGCTTGTTGTCCGGCATCGCCGGGATGACGTTTGGCGCCTTGGCTCGTCAGGCCAATCCGCAGGATCTCGTCGGGACCGAACTCAATGTTATTGCCGCAGTTGTGTTGGGCGGCGCCTATCTGACCGGCGGGCGCGGCACGGTCATTGGGACCCTCTTGGGGGTCATCCTGGTGGTGATTGCCAATAGTAGTCTGATTCTAATCGGGGTGCCTACTGTTTGGCAGCGGGTGGTGATTGGCATCATCATCCTGATTGGTACCGGCGTACCAGCTATCCAGGAACGTCGAGCCGGAAAGCGCACAGCCAGTTTGGCAGAGGCATAGAGCGTTCGTTAATGTGACACCATCGGGATAAACATTCATTATGGATCAAACAGTTTCACACAAATCAACAGCCATCCGCCTTCCATTTGATTATTACACGCTACGGTTGTTTATCATCGCCCTGGTCATCTTCATCGTCTTTAGTTTGTTATTGCCGGGCAAATTCTTCACGGTGCGCAATATGCAATCTATGGCCGTGCAGTTGCCGGAGTTTGGTATCCTGGCTTTTGCCATCATGATTACTATGCTGACCGGGGGCATTGATCTTTCGGTTGTGGGGACGGCCAATCTTGCAGCAATCGTCGCGGCTCTGATTGTTACCCGGCTGGCCGGCGAAGAAAGTGCAGGGATGTCTCTGACCGTCGTTATAGCCCTATCCATATTAGGGGCGCTGCTGGTGGGATCAATCTGCGGCTTATTTAATGGCTTTTTGGTATCGCGCATCGGCATCACCCCGATTCTGGCGACGCTAGGCACGGGCGCCATTTACACCGGGCTATCTTTTGTCATTACGGGCGGGCCGGCAATCACCACTACCCAATTGGCCTTCATAGGCAACGACTCGATCCTGGGGCTGCCTATTCCCATTATTGTGTTCATTATTGTTGTTATTGCTTTTGTCATCATCCTGAACCGAACCGTGTTCGGTTTCAATGTTTATATGTTGGGGACAAATCCCACGGCCGCGCTTTTCTCCGGGATCAATAGCGGTAGCGTCTTGCTGCGGACTTATTGGCTGGCAGGCATAATCGGGGGGATGGCCGGCATCATCTTTCTGGCCCGGACAAATTCAGCCAAGCCGGATTTTGGCGCCTCTTTCATTTTACTAACGGTGCTGATAGCCATTCTGGGCGGCGTCAGTTATACCGGCGGTTTTGGCACGGTCTCGGGACTGGTGCTGGCTATCCTCAGTATTCAATTCCTGTCCACCGGCCTGAACATGTTGATGCTGGAATGGTTCCCCTCCAGCGCCGGGATTTTCTTTCGCCAGTTTGCCTGGGGCGGTCTGCTCCTGGCCGTAATGGTGCTCAATTACTACACCGAAAAACGGCGCAGCCGCCAATTGAAATCAAGCCGGGTGAATGAGTAGTTAGTTAGTTGGTTGGTTGGTTAGTTAGTTGGTTGGTTGGTTGGTTGGATAGGTGGTTGTGTTACCTGCCACCTGCAACTTGTCATACATTTTAACAAAAAAGGTGGATAAACTGTGGAAAAAATTGCATATCTTGGTTTGGGGATTATGGGACAGGGCATGGCGTCCAATCTGCTGAAGGCCGGCTATCCCGTTACCGTTTGGAATCGCACGGCCGCGCCCTGCGAGCCACTGGTCGCGCAGGGAGCCAAGCAGGCCAATTCACCGGCTGCGGCGGTTGCCAACGCCGACGTGGTGATGTACTGTGTCAGCGATGATGCCGCCGTTGAGGCTTTAGTTTTTGGCAAAGATGGCGTTCTGGCAGGCATTAAGTCGGGCCAGGTTGTCATCGATTTGACCACCATCCATCCAGACACAACCCGTAAAGAGGCCGCCGCCTACGCCGCAAAAGGGGTCAGGTTCCTGGATGCCCCGGTTTTCGGCAGTAAGAATGAAGCTGCCAATGGTGGGCTGTGGATTGTGGTCGGCGGTGACCGCGACCTGTTCGAGCAAGTGAAACCCATTCTGGAAGTCTTGAGCGAGACCACCCACTACATGGGCGGCACCGCTATGGGGACCTCGATGAAACTGGTCGGCAATCTGGTGGTGGCCAGCCAGTTGGAGGCGTTGGGCGAAGCGATGACCCTGGCCACCAAAGCCGGTTTGAACCCCGAGGATGTGCTCGGCGTGTTGCACGTGACCGATTTCAAGTCGCCAATTTTCGATGGCGTGGGCCAGATGTTGATCAACCGTGATTTCACCACCCATTTCTCTTTGAAATTAATGTTGAAGGATGCCAATCTCATCGCCCGCTTTGCCCAAGATTTGAATGTACCCCTGCCCGCTTCGGCGGCGACCCGCGAGGTAATCAAGGCCGCGGTGAATCAGGGCTGGGGTGGCGAAAATGCGTCGGCCTTTATCAAACAGTTGGAAGCCCTGGCCGGGGTAGAGGTTAAAAAGAAATAACTGTAACTACTCACCCAGCCCGTGGAAAAAACCATTTTGGGGCGGGGATTAGGAGATTAGGGGATAAAACAAAGTAAAAAATTCCCAAATCCCCCAATCCCCGCAGATTTAGTTAACCTTGAAGCAACCGGTGTGTAGATACGAAATAGCTATAAACAGGTGAAAATACCACCATGACCGGACCGTACATTCTGGGCATCGACTTCGGCACCGAAAGCGTCCGTGTGGGCATCTTCGACACTGACGGCAAGCCGGCCATCTTTGCCTCCCAAACTTATCCCCTCTACCATCCCCGGCCCGGCTGGGCAGAGCAGCGCCCTGATGAATGGTGGTCGGCGCTGGTTCAAGCCACCCGCCAGGCCATGGCCGACAGCGGCATCCCCAAAGAAGCCATTGTTGGCCTGGGCGCCGACTGCACCAGTTGCACCGTCCTGGCTCTGGGTAACGACTTCCAACCTTTGCGCCCAGCTATCATCTGGATGGATGTCCGGGCCGCCGACCAGGCCCAGCGCATTGCCGCCAGCGGCCATCCCGCCCTCAAATACAACGGCTATGGCAATGTCTCGGCCGAATGGATGCCCTGCAAGGCCTTGTGGCTCAAAGAAAACGAAGCCGACCTCTACCGCCAGGCCCGTTATATCGGCGAATTTATCGACTGGCTGAACCTGCGGCTGACCGGCGTTTGGACCGCCAGCATCAACAACACGGCCATCCGCTGGTACTACGACCGGGCCGAGGGCGGCTGGCCCGCCAGCTTTTACGAGCAAATTGGCCTGGGCGACATCCTGGCAAAATTTCCGCCGCAGGTGTTGGATATGGGCCAGGTTGTCGGCCCGTTGCTGCCGGCGGTGGCGGACGAGTTGGGCTTGCCGCCGGGCATCCCCGTAGCCCAGGGGGGCGCCGATGCGTTTGTGGCCATGATTGGCCTGGATGTCTTGCAGCCGGGTAAGATGGCCTTCATCACCGGCTCGTCCCACCTGCACCTGGGCCAGAGCGCCCAACCATTCCACGCCAAAGGCATCTTTGGCGCCTACACCGACGCCGTTTTGCCCGGCCAGTACACCGTGGAAGGCGGCCAGGTTTCCACCGGTTCGGTGGTAAAGTGGTTCAAAGACAATTACTGCGGCAAGGAAGCCGCCATCGCCGCCCAGCGCGGCGTAGATATTTACAGTATCCTGACCGAACTGGCCGCACAGGTCCCGCCGGGTTCGGAGGGATTGATTGTCCTCGATTACTGGCAAGGCAATCGCACCCCTTATGTGGACCCGGAGGCGCGCGGCGTCATTCGCGGGCTGTCGCTCAAGCATACCACCGGCCACCTCTTCCGGGCCATCATCGAAGGCATTGCCTACGGCACCGAACACATCCTCCGCACTTTTCGCGACCATGGTTACGTGGTGCAAGAGATGGTGGCCGCCGGCGGCCCGACCAAAAGCGCCCTGTGGATGCAGATTCACGCCGATGTGAGTAACGTACCCATCACCCTGCCTGAGGTGCCGGATGGGGCGGCGTTAGGCTCGGCGATTCTGGGCGCGGTCGCCGCCGGCCTCTGCCCCAATATCCAGAGCGCGGCCAAGCAGATGGTGCATGGGCGCAGCCGCATCGAGCCAAACCCAGCCGCTCACGAAGCCTACCGCTTCTACGTCGATCAGTACATCAACACCTATCCCCCGCTGCAACCGCTGATCCACCAAACAGTGCGGCATGTCAGTCAAAATTCGTGAGCAACCGGTAGGCCAATGTCAATGAATTGAGCCTCATACCCAATAATTACGGCCTGAATTCGTAATGCGTAAAACGTAATGGTTTCAATGGTAAATCCTTATGTTTTACGCATTACGTTTTACATGGATAACCTCTATAGCGCTCAGGCTATTTTCCTGATTGCCGGCGGCCTGTACGCCGCCGGTCCCGACCTGGCGGCCAACGCCCGCCGGTTTCGCCGGAAGTCGAGATGTTGCCGCTATAATCAGCCTCAGGAGGCCAGGTGAACGGCAAGTTGTTTGTCATTCTGGTGGTAATATTCTGTATGGGTATAGCAGGCTGCAAAACGGGGCAATTTATGAACGATATTTCCCAAGTTTCATATACCGCGGACTCAGGTACGATCTTGCCGGAACTCCAATGGCACGAACAAATCATCATCACCAAAAAAAAGGTGTCCCTCACCCGCAATGGCCGAACCGCAGATACAAAGGTCAATGCCGGTGCCTGGGAATTTGCGGTTGATGAGCCAAAGGTGACGGCGCTGTTTGCGCAGCTCGAAGCCATTGACCGCGCCTCAATTAAGCGGGTCGAGCCAGATGATCCCCCTGATGGCGGCGGCACCGAAAGCTATACCATTGTCTATGCCGGCGACCAGGAATTCTCGCTGGTGTATGATCCGGGAACGACCTATACCAACGCTATGTTGATTGTAGAGCCGGTAGAGGCGTTCATCCAGAGCCTTACCCTGCCGGCCGACGCCTCAAGTCGCTACAACTTTTCTTTGCCATAACTAACACCAAGTTTCCTCAATTACCTGGCTGATTACGTTTTACGCTTCACGTTTCACGTTTTGTCGATTTGAATTTAGGCCAGACCGCACGTATAATCATTTTTTATAAAACTGACTATAAAAATTTGCAGGGGTGGATGAAACAAAAATATCGTTATCTCGATCAGGCCAAGAAAATCATCAGCCAGGAAGAGGGCGTCGTGGGCAAGGATTGGGGCGGCAAGCTGCCGGTGGCCCTGGTCTGGCCTAACAGCTACCGGGTAGGTATGAGCAGCCTGGCCTTGCACCTTCTCTATCGCCTCTTCAACGATGAGCCGGACGTGGTCTGCGAGCGGGTCTTTTTGGGCTTTCAGCAGGCCCCGGCCCGGGACGAGCCGGTCATTTCGCTCGAGTCGCAGCGCTCGCTGGACGAATTTGCGGCGGTGGCCTTCACTATCTCCTACGAGATGGATTACTTCAACGTGATCGAACTGCTGCGCCGGGCCGGTTTTCCGATTTTCGCGGCGGAGCGCGATGAAAATTGGCCGCTGCTCATCGCCGGCGGCCCGGCCGTCTACACCAACCCGGAACCGCTGGCCGACATCTTCGACGCTTTTGCCATTGGCGAAGCCGAAGCCATCGTGCCCCCGCTGATCGAGGCGCTGTGGGACATCAACGCCGCGCCCCGGCCCGAAGCCTACCGGCGACTGGCCGGGCTGGACGGCCTCTACGTGCCGGCGCTCGATAACGGCCCGGTCGAGCGGGTCTGGATCAAGGATATCGACACCATCCCCACCACCACCCAAATCTATGCCGACCAGACCGAATTTGGCGACCGCACCCTCATCGAAATTGCCCGCGGCTGCGGCCGGGGCTGCCGCTTCTGCATGGCCGGCTATGTGTACCGTCCCATGCGGGAGATGCACCTGGAGACGATTCTGGCCGTGGCCCGGCATAGCCTCAAACACCGCGACCGGATCGGCCTGGTCAGCGCCGCGGTCAGCGACCATAGCTGGATCGACCAGATTGCCATCGAGCTGCGCCGGCTGGGGGCGCGGCTGAGCGCCGCGTCGATGCGGGTTGACCCGATCAGCGAGCCGCTGATCAAAGGGCTGGCCGAAAGCGGCAACCAGACCTTGACCATCGCCCCGGAGGCCGGCAGCGTGCGCATGCGCAAGGTCATCAACAAGCCCCAG
>CAYZHI010000170.1:0-7538 GCA_964477335.1 uncultured Caldilineaceae bacterium
GGTGGTGTTCCATTTTTGGGACCGGGTCACATGCCATGCTTCACGCTTCACGCTCCACGCCTCACGTTCCACGCCGCACGCCGCACGCTCCCCGCCTCACGCTTCACGCTTTACGCTTCACGCTTCTTCTCATCCTCGGTTACCTCCTGGTCATGCTGCCCTGGTTCATGCGTAACTGGCAGGTTGCCGGCGCCTGGTTGCCGGCGGCCGGTTCCCAGACGATCTGGCTGACCAACTATGATGATCTCTTTAGCTATGGCCGGGAGTTATCCCCGCGTACTTTTTGGGCGCAGGGTCCTGGCCCTATTGTGCAAGGACGGTGGTGGGCCTTCACGGCCAATTTCCAGACCGTGTTGGCCGTCTGGGGGATGATCTTTCTGGCGCCGCTGGTGGTGGTGGGCGGTTGGCATTTGCGGCGGCATAAGCTGATCCAGTTGGCCGGGTTGTACGCCCTGCTGCTCTTCACCGTCATGACCCTGATTTTTGCTTTTCCCGGCGCCCGGGGTGGACTTTTTCACTCCGGCGCGGCCCTGCTGCCGTTCGTCTATGCCATCTCGGCCGTGGGCCTGGAGGTCGCCGTGGATTGGACTGCAGCCCGGCGTCATCGTTGGGACGCCCGGCTGGCCAAACAGTTTTTTGGGGTCAGCCTGGTGCTGCTGGCCGTGGCCCTGAGCGTTTTTACCTACTATAACCGCGTCCTCAAAAATGACGCCTGGAACCAGGCCGATCAGCTTTACCCGGCCATTGCCGCCTGGGTCAACCAGCAAGATCCAACGGCAACGGTGATGATCAATAATCCCCCGGCCTACCGCTATCACGGCGGCGGACTCAGCGTGGTGATCCCTAATGAAAAGCTGGCCGTTACCCTGCAGGCGGCCCGCCAATACGGGGTCGAGTACCTGATTTTGGATGCCAACCACCCCGCCCCGCTTGCTGACCTCTACAACCAGCCGGAGGATCACCCCGGTTTAACCCTGGTCAAAACCTTTGGCAATGTTTATGTCTTTGAAATTGTGGAGCCGTAGCAGGTGGCAAGTAGCAGGTGGCAAGTAGCAGGTGGCAAGTAGCAGGTGGCAGGTGGCACGCGCAGCGGCAGGTGGCACGCGCAGCGGCAGGTGGCAGATGACAGATGACAGGTCGCAGGTAACAAGAGTTACCAAACACGAAACACGTTTCACGTTTCACGTTTCACGTTTCGCGCTTTCCGCTTCACGCTTCACGCTCTCCGCTCTCCGCTCCACGCTCCACGCCCTCGCAACGTCTCTGTTTTACTGGCTGCTCCTCGCCCTGCTGGTCGGCCTGTTCTACCTGGCTGTGTCGGCCTGGGGCTATGGCTTTAGCGGTTTTCCTCTGGATGATGCCTGGATTCACCAGACCTACGCCCGCAACCTGGCCTATTATGGCCAACTGGCCTTTACCCCCGGGGTGACCAGCGCCGGTTCGACCGCTCCCCTCTGGTCGGTCCTGTTGAGTGGGGGTTATTGGTTGGGCCTGCCCTATCAACTCTGGACTTACGGCCTCGGCATCGCCTGCCTGGGGCTGACCGGCTGGACTGCCGCTCGCTTGAGCCACCGCCTCTTCCCGGAACATCGCTGGCTGGGGCCGCTGACCGGCCTCTTCTGCCTGTTGGAATGGCATCTGGCCTGGGCCGCCGTCTCCGGCATGGAAACGATCCTATTTGTCTGGCTTTCTCTCTACCTGGTTGAGCGTTACCTGGCCAACGAGCCAATGGCCCAGGCAACGACAAATCGCAAACCCGCAGGGCAGGTGTCGCAAATTCCAAATCTCCAATCTCCAACCCGCAGGGCAGATGTCTCCAAACTTAAAACTCAACACTCAAAACTCAACACTCAAAACTCAAAACTCAACCCTCAAAACTCAACCCTCAATGATTTTGGTTTGGGGCTTCTGGGCGGCTTACTCATCCTGACCCGGCCCGAGGGGGTGGGGCTGGTGGGCTTGGTAGGGCTGGATATGGCGCTTCGAGCCTGGCGCCGGTCGCCATTTCCTCTGCCTGACCTGCTGCGCCGCTGGTTGAGCCTGGCCGCCGGGGTGGGGCTGTTGCTACTGCCCTACGTTTTGTTTCACCTGTGGTTGACCGGCCTGCCTTTTCCGAATACCTTTTACGCCAAGCAGGCTGAGTACGCAGCCATTCTCTCCGCTTTTCCGTTGTGGTGGCGACTCTTTGGGAATTTCGGCCCGCCGGTCGACACAGTGCAAGGGGTGTTCCGGGTCGTTTTCATCGGCGCTCAACTACTGCTGCTGCCGGGCTTGCTGGTCGCCGCCTGGCTGACCGGGCGGGAGCGCCGGCTGGAACTGTGGTTCATCTGGCTCTGGTGGCTCAGCTTTTTGCTCCTGTATGGCTTGCGCCTGCCGGTTACCTACCAGCATGGCCGTTACCAGATTCCGGCCATTCCCTGGCTCATTCTTTTGGGGCTGTGGGGTACGGCTCGCCTGATGGGCCGCCGCAGCGAGCCAAATCTGCTGCGACGGGCTGCCGGCCGGGTGCTGCTTCTATCGCTGCTGCTGCTGACGCCGGCCTTCACAGTCATTGGCGCTCAGGCTTACGGCCGGGACGTGCGCATTATCGAAACCGAAATGGTGGCCGCCGCCCATTGGCTGGCCGAACAGACCACGCCCGAGGCGCTGCTGGCGGTGCACGATATCGGCGCGGTTGGTTACTTCAGCCAGCGACCGTTGATCGACCTGGCCGGCCTGGTCACGCCCGAAATCATCCCCATTCTGCGCGATGAGGCTGCCCTGCTGGAATTTATCCAGGCCCACCAGGTCGATTATCTGGTCACCTTTCCAAACTGGTATCCTGATCTCACCCGCAGCCCGGCGCTGCGGCTGGTCTACCAGACCGATGCGCCCTGGGCGCCCCAGGCCGGCGGCGACAATATGGCGGTTTACCGGTTAAGGTCACAGGCTGAGGAATGAAGGCGGCCTTTTGACCGATTCACTACCGGACACTTTTGGGGGAACACAGAGTTTCATAGAGATTTTGCTGAGGTTCTGTAGGGGTCAGAATGATATTGAACAATTGGAGTCGAGGCTTTAGCCGGTAATTCAGCCCTGCAACCGGCTGAAGCCTCGACTCCAGTGGCATAAATTTTTCCCCGGTGTTCAAAAAGTTATTGACCCTTACAGATTTCGCTGAGGTTCACAGAGAATTGATGAGAAAAACGGTTTTTGGGGTTAAATTAATACCACTTTTCAATATCTCAGGGTAGCTCTGTGCCTCCTCTGCGCCCCCCGTGTTACTGATTTGGCCTTTTCATAAAAAAGTGTCCGGAAGCAAGTTGACCGCCGACGGCAGACCGCCAAAACAGGTTGAGGGAAGCATCTTTTGCGGTGGTCAGCGATCATCGGCCGGCGGTCACCCTAATAATCCTTAAAAAATGCGTGTCCCCATTTCATTGACTTTTATTGACTATGGTATACTATTAGAGTTGTAATCGAATTGGAGTCATCGGCATGACAGATGCGGTTACCTCAGTAGAGGAATTACTGGCCAAAACAATGGCCGTCTTGCAGGCTGCCGAGCAAAATCTGCAGGAGTTGGCTCACTTAGCTGTGGCCTGCGCTAATCGGGTTCATAACTGTCCCGATCTGACGGAACAGGCGGTGGTGCGGCTGCAGAACGTAAGCCGCCACCTGGCCGATCTGTCAGAACGGAGCGGTACACTCCAGTTTTGTCTGGCCAACGATCTCGACCTCCCCGCGCTTGACGATCATCATTGGCCCCGCATCAAAGTAATGCAGAGCCAGGAAGAGGAGCGGATGCACGTGGCTCGGGCTATGGAAGATAGCGTCGGGCAACTGCTGGCCAACACTATCTTTGAACTGGCTTCTTATCGGCAGTTCCAGGCTAAGACAATGACCGAATCCCCCAACGCCGAGCCGGATCGAGACGGCTTGGAATCGTTGCAAACCGAATTGGAACAAGGGTTGGCCAACCTGCGCCACCTTATCATCGAGTTGGACCCGACTACTATTCTGAGTAACTTTGGTCTGGGCGGCGGTATCCGGCGTTATCTGGAGCAGTACGAGTTCAAAACCGGCCTGGCGACTGAGTTGCGCATCAATACCAATATCGGCCGCCTCCCGGCGTTGATTGAGATTGGCATTTTTCGAATCATTCAAGAAGCGCTCGATAATGTCTACCGGCATGCCAGCGCCACCCAGGTAGAGATTGTCATTGAAGAAGAGAATGACCAGCTCCAATTTGGTATTATCGATAATGGCCAGGGTCTCAGCTCAGACAAGCGTGGTCGTTCTCGCAAGAGTCTCGGTCTGGCCAGAATGATCGATTACGCCGAGTTATTGAATGGTAAATTGAGAATCTTGAGTGAGCCGGGTCGTGGCACTCAAGTGATCTTTTCCATGCCGTATCCAGCTTTATAGGAGCAGGCAGTAGGGACGCTTCGCGGGGAGTAAGGGTGCATTTTATTTGATAGTCTGCAACCTGTAACCCGCCGCTTCGCATATAACTTGCAACCTGTTACTTGCAACCTGCAACCTGCTACTTGTTACTGAGGAGAAAAGCCATGGCAAAAACAAGCGTGATGTTGGTTGATGATCATCCTCTCTTCCGGCAGGGCCTGCGACGGGTCATCGAAACGGAAGATGATCTGGAAGTGATCATCGAGGTGGCTGATGGGGAGGAAGCTTTACGTCTGGCCCGCCAGCTGACCCCGGATGTAGTCCTGATGGACATCAATTTGCCCCACATGAATGGCCTGCAAGTAACCCGGGAATTAAAGCAGACCGCCCCGGAAGTGGCCGTCATCGTCTTGACCTCTTACCACGACGATGAGCAGATCTTCCACTCAATTCGGGCCGGCGCGGCCGCCTATTTTCCCAAAGATGTTACGCCCCGCCGCTTGATTGAAGCCATTCGCCAGGTAGCCAAAGGCAACTACGTTATCGATGACGAGGTCCTTGACAAGCCCGAAGTGGCCAATTGGCTGCTCCAACAGTTTGATCAGGTCGCTTACGTCGATGGGTTGCCCAACGAGATGTTTGCCCCGCTCTCGCCGCGCGAAATGGAGATTTTACAGCATATTGCCAGGGGCCAGAGCAATAAGGAAGTGGCCTATGAGTTGGGCATTAGTCGCCAAACGGTCAAAAATCATATGACCAGCATCCTGCGCAAGCTGGCGGTTAATGATCGAACCCAGGCCGCGCTCTACGCGGTGCGGCGCGGCTGGATTCGCCTGTATGATGAGGAAGAATAAATGAATTTTTGATCCCTATCCCCCCTCTCCCCGTCCTGAGCGTAGTCGAAGGAAGGGGACGGGACGGCGGTAGCGGTCTTTACGAGGAGCCAATGTATGAGTTTAGAACGTTTACGCAAGCTGGGGAGTGAGAAGCCGAAGCCGGCCCCACAGCCCGATGCGGCGGCTACGCCGGCTCAGGTGCTGGATCAGACCAGCCGCGAATTTGAACAGATTCAGAATGAATTGCGCGAGATCGATATTTTGGTGCGCCAGAGCACCACGGAAGTTGAAAAGTTGGCCCAGCGCAATGCCCAGCTAACCAACAAGCTGCGCACCATGGAGGCCAACATCGATACGGTGCCGCGCCAGGATATCAAAGAGATTTACAACGCCGCCCAGGAAGCCCAGATGCGTCT
This sequence comes from uncultured Caldilineaceae bacterium, assembly GCA_964477335.1. Classification (GTDB taxonomy): domain Bacteria; phylum Chloroflexota; class Anaerolineae; order 4572-78; family J111; genus CAYNLK01. The sequence goes on from CAYZHI010000170.1 coordinate 5,639, forward strand.
GTTTATGATGCGGGGCCAGGTGGAACAGTTGCAGAGTCGCCAGGAGAATTTGAAACGCTATGCCGAGAGTCTGCGGCGTATCCTGGATGTCGCCGATGCGCTTATCCCGGCGGCCGAGACCAGCGACTCCGGGAAGGCCCGCTCAGAGGATGGCGAAGGCAGCAGCATCGTGAAGATTATCTCGGCCCAGGAAAATGAGCGGCAAAGCCTGGCCAACTCCCTCCACGATGGCCCGGCCCAATCCCTCACCAACCTCATCCTGCAAGCCGAAATTTGTGAGCGGCTGTTTGATAGCGATCCCCTCAGGGCCAGGCAGGAATTGACCGAGTTGAAAGGCGCGGTCACGGCCACTTTTCAGAAGGTGCGCGAGTTTATCTTTGACCTGCGCCCCATGATGCTGGACGATCTGGGGGTGGGGCCAACCCTGAAGAAGACGGTTGAAGATTTTGAGCAGAAATCCGGCATTGCCTGCAACATTACCATTGGCGGCAAAGATTTTCGCCTGCCGCCCCATGCCGAAGTGACAATTTTTCGGGTGACCCAGCATCTGTTGAAGAATGTCCGTCAGCACGCCCAGGCCACGCATGTGCAAATTTCTTTCAATGTTGATAATGATCGGGCTACGGTTGTGGTCGAAGACGACGGCGTTGGTTTTGATGTGGCCGAAGCCCTGGCCGCGGCCCGCCAGCGCAAAACCCTGGGCCTGGCTACCATTCGCGAGCAGGTCGAGATGCTGGGCGGCGAGCTTAGCCTCGATAGTACGCTTGGCAGCGGCACCCGGGTTGAATTTTGGGTTCCCATCGGCGGTTAACCATTGTTGCTGCTTACATTCTAACCAGCCCGTTCCGGAATATAGAGTTCCAGAAAAGTTTTCGCCGGGATTAGGAGATTTGGGGATAAAAAATGAAGGCAAAAATCTCCTAATCCCCAAATCCCGGCCCAAAATAGTTGGAAAAAACTTTTCTGGGTAGCTATATTCAAGCGCCGGGTTTTTGGGTACCCGGCGCTCTTTTTTTCAACCGTCTTCATCTTTCATCCCTCCTCCTCCCTCATCCTTGGACAACTAGCCCCTTGGTCACGTTGACAACCAGGTAGGCTAATCTATAATTTTAGTTATAGATGTTCAGAAAAGGATTCGTGCTCAGAAACCCGTTTTCTCCGAGAAAACGGGTTTCTATACCCCGAAACATTATCTGAAAGACTATAGGTTAAGGTTTACCTTAAAAGTTGGCCGGCCGTTGTATGCTTAACCGTAACTTTTTGCTCGCATTGTGGACTCTACTATAAGAAAAAGTGGTCAAACATGCCTGTTGTTAAGGAGTCTGCCCGTGTTACGAAATAAAGGAAAAGGCCAAGGTTTAGTAGAGTTCGCTTTAATTCTGCCGATCTTGCTGCTATTGCTGTTGGGTATCATTGAGGGCGCCCGCATTATCTGGGCCTATGTGACGGTCCAAAATGCCGCCAGAGAGGCGACCCGCTACGCCGTCACCGGTCGCCCGTTTGCCTGCGGCGGCGATCCCAATGACCCCACCCAGCCCGGTCTCAACGACGGCGACGCTTCCAACCCCGACCACTTCTGCGACAACTCGACCATCGGCGATCCCTGGTCGCCGCAGGTGCCCACCATGACCCGCGTGGCCGCCATCAAGAACGTGGCCGTTGAACAGGGGCGCAATCTGGCCGTCAGCCGTTTTGCCATGGCCAACCTCGACGAGTATAACCTCTACCGCAATCCGGCTGTGCCCGACGCCTCGGGGGTGTTTGGTATTGCCGTTATTGGCCAGAGTGCAGTTTTTACCCAGGGTATGGGTAACTACGGCGGTGAACCTGGCTGGAACGTCCGGGTTGAAACCTACTACAACGTCGAGATGATCGACCCCATCTTCAATGTCCTCATGGG
>CAYZHI010000171.1:0-7528 GCA_964477335.1 uncultured Caldilineaceae bacterium
TCCATGTAGCAAAATGACCGGCTCACCGCGACCGTAGGCTTCGTAATGAACAATTCCCTGGTCAGTTACTATAGAACTCACAGGTTAGCCTCAAAACAACCCGGCAAACTCAAATGTCATCAGAAATTCCGGTGAATGGAGTGCGCATTCACGGCAAGTACGATTTGTAAGAACTCACTCAGCAAGAGAGGATGCTACTACCCGGTACCGAATTAATCTGACCAAACCTGCTGAATTCTTTTGACCGCCTGGTTGACTAAACGACGATAAGATGTTCTTTCTGGCACCTGCACAGCCAGTAATAAGTTGAACTGCCCTTGAGGTGAAACAATCGAAAAGTAACGACTGACAACCAGCTTGCCTTTTTTGTCACGCAAGCTTATCTCATCAAGTTCCTGGTGGGCGCGTGTGGCCAGGTCTTTCATAGAAGCAGCTACGGCTCCCACCAACCTTGTATCCACCGTTGACTGACCCACCAGCGCAATGGGTAGCCCATCACTGGTAGCTACAACCGCGGCTTCAAACCCACCGTGTTCCATCAGGCCACGCAGTACCGTCTCAATCGTAAACTGCCGTGACGTTTGCTCAGCCATGTATCACTTGTTAAAGAGTCTACTACTCTTAGTCCTGCATCTTCTCTAAGATAGAGTAAAGCAATTCCAGCAACACGTTTTTAACACTCTCTTTATCACGGGCTACACAAGAGAGTACCTTTACCTCTTTATCAATTCTTAAAGCAATACGCAGGTCGTCGGGGGTCCAGGCATCAGGCAAATCTTGCTTATTTGCGGCTACCACATACGGCGTAGAAGCATATCCCCGAAAAACCTCAAGAATATGTTTGGCTTCTCGAAATGTTTCGGGCCTGACGCTATCAACCAGCACAATAAAACCCAACATCCCTTCCGATAATATCTCCCACATAAAATCGAAACGCCGTTGCCCAGGCGTGCCAAACAAATAAAGCACCAGATCGTCGTCTACGGTAATGCGGCCAAAATCCATCGCCACCGTAGTCTCTTCTTTGACTCGTTCCGCGTCACTGGAGATTTTTCGTTCGGTGGTAACAACGTCAATCTCGCTGACACTGCTGATAAACTCGGTTTTACCGGCACTAAAGGGGCCCGTGATGACCATCTTTACGGTTTGCATCGAAGCGACCTGCCTTAAATAAAGACTGTGATGATTGTACGAATAAAAGTTAAGACCAGGTTATTTCAAGGTCAAAAAGAGCAAGCTAAGCCCAGAATGATGATATAGCTTTTAATTTTAGCGGTTAAACGGAGCGTGAACAGCTCTAGATTCGCTTAATCCGTTCGATAAGTTTAGTCACCACGCTGCGTTTTTCTGCAGGTGATTGGCTGGTTACTTTACGTCCTGTCCGACCTCGAGCCACCTGAGGTTTTCGTTGCTCCATGCCTTCGGGTGGAATCAATTGGACCAGACCCGCCTGCAACATGCCGTAAACGATCTTACGGATCTGATATTCATCCATATGATTGTTTTGGGCAATCTGTTTGACCGAGTTACGCGGATGAATATGTGAGATGACTCGCCAGTCATCTTGGGTCAACTTTACATCACGCAGGGGTTTATCAGTAATTTTTAGGGCTATCGTCGACAAATCAGGCAATTCCTCTTCCAGAACCCGATTTTGCTCGATTCGCCGGCTGCCCTCCAAAATTACATTATCCAGATTCAGGGGGATCATTATTTTATCATTAGCCGGCAGTGTTTCCTGGTCAAAGAAGAATTCGCCCTCTTCCCAGGTGAAAAGATCATACACAATACCCAGCATATAATCTTTGACGCCCTGAATAATGTCGTCCCTGGATACTAACTTGGCCTCCATCAGATATTTGCCGATCATCCGATCCGACGAACTGGCAGATTGGCTATCGACAGCCCTGGCTTGATCGTAGGTCAACTTGCCTGTTTTGAGCAACATTGCCGCAAGATGAACCGAATCGGCATTAGTAGAGGCGCGAATCAATCGTCCCTCTTTGAAATACAAAACTACATTTTGGGACTGCCCATTAACAGTCAACATGCCCGTTTTACGGGCAAGATTGACCAAATTTAGCAGTTGTGTTGTGCTAAAATCTCGTAAATTTCCTTTTAGCGCCATTACTCTCTACCGCTACCGCAAGGGGCACTCTTACATTTTGAGGATGGCCTATTATACCCGTTCCTGCGTTTTAAGTCAATCTCACATAATCATGCCTTAACATGGTTTAAACAGACACCTCCTGGGAACAACAGCCCGACTTATCGATTGCTCACTTTTGCTCTTGACCCGTAAAGATGCTAATGCCAAGCTCCCTTTTTGCCCTTAATATAGCACGCCCAACTTAAGAATCCAATAGCGCGAAGGTCCCACGAAAAAAGTGGCGAACCGCGACCAAATTCGACGCGCAATAACCACCGACCACGCGGCTCACACCGTAATTTTGAACTTGGCAATCGTTGAAATTCTGCTATTATAGGTGCATCATTCGTTTAACTATGAGGCTGTCGAGGAAAAGTTTTAGCCGTTGTCAATGAAAGTACCTTTATCGTCCGCTAATCGAACCCAATTAGCTCCGGTGGTCTGGATCGACAAACCGGCACAGCTGCAAGAACTGCTCCGGCTGCTGGCCCAAGAGCCATTGGTGGCAGTAGACACTGAAAGTGACAGCCTGTACAGTTATTTTGAAAAAGTCTGCCTGATCCAGTTTTCGATATCCGGCGGTGACTATTTGGTCGACCCACTCAAATTAGATGTGTCGGCTTTGGCTCCTTTTTTTGCCGACAGCGCCATCCAAAAAATCTTCCACGCCGCCGAGTACGACTTTCTGAGTCTGAAACGAGACTACGGCTTTACCTTTGCCAATCTGTTCGATACAATGATTGCCGCCAAAATATTGGGTTGGCCTCGCTACGGTCTGGGCCCAATCCTGGAAGACTATTTTGGCGTTAAACCCAACAAGCGGTTTCAACGCTACAACTGGGGGCAGCGTCCGTTGAGTAGGCCAGCCCTGGACTATGCTCATCTGGATACGCATTATCTGCTACCACTGCGTGAGATCCATTTTGGTGAGTTGAAAAAGCAACAGCGACTCCAGGAAGCCCAGGAAGCGTTTGACCGCGTCACGCAGGTTGAGCCTTCTCCCAAAGTTTTTGCTCCCGATGATTTCTGGCGGATCAAGGGCGTCAGGGATTTAACCCCCTCGCAACAGGGTATCGTCCGAGAGCTCTTTATTCTACGCGACAAAATTGCCCGCCGGATTGATCGCCCCCCCTTCAAAGTAATGAATGATAGCACCCTCATCAGACTGGCCAAAGAACAGCCGCTGCAGAGCGGACAGTTGCAACAAATAAAGGGTGTTAGTGACAAGGTGCTTCAGCACAATGGTTCTGACATCCTACAAGCCATTCGCCGGGGGCAAACTGCGCCTTATCCGCAATACCAACAACTCAACAACCATAGCCATAGCCCCGATGACAGCACCCTGGCTCGCTACGAAACATTGAGACAATGGCGTAACGGCCTGGCTGCCCAACGCGGGGTAGAACCCGATGTCATCATCAGTAATCAAAACTTGATGAACATTGCCCGTCACAACCCAAAATCACTCACGGCATTGACCAAAATGGGCGTGTTGGGCAACTGGCAATTTGAAACCTACGGTAAAACGCTGCTCCAGGTGTTAAAAACGACCTCTTCCTAAGCAGCTATTCCCAGCAAGTACAACAGCGTCGTCAACTGTTTTATTTTGATCACCCCGGCCGGTGGTTCAAGATCATCACGGGGGTTCATAAGGATAGGCATCAGCCCAATTTCCCGGGCTGGCTCGATATCCGAGGCCAGGCTATCACCCACGTAAAGGGTTTGCTGGGGCAACGGCTGGCCAGCGGCTTTAAGCGCCTGCAGGAAGATTCGCTTGTCCGGTTTGTGGTACCCCACTTCTTCAGATACCAGCACAAAATCAACGTATTGGCCAAAATCATACTGCTCTATCTTGGCCCGCTGAAACATGGCAAAGCCATTTGTTACAATGCCGGTGGTATAGTTTGGCCGCAGCGCCTCCAAAACGGTCAGCGTGTCGGCAAAGGGTTTGGCCTCTTGCAGCACCAGCTCATGCCAGTAGGCCAGCATCGGCTGGGCCAGGCTAATATCCTGGCCCAACGACCGCAGCGTATTGACGTAGCTGTATTTGGCGGCCATCTCCCCGCTCAGCACCCCATCGACCATCATATACCACATATCTTCATTCTTGGACCAGAAGCGATCATAGAACTGATCGTGGGTGACCGGGGCCAACGCCGCGGCAAAGCGGTTGAACAACATTTCAGTAATCTGGCTGAGCCGCCAGGTATGCTCGATCAACGTGCCATCCATATCAAAGATGATGGTCGTGATCTGGCCAAAATCCACCAGGGGTGGCTCACTATTCATCAACTTTACCCACTATTCTGGTTTGATTTTGCTGAACCAGCCACGCTTCCAGGACGCGGCGATGTTTCGACTCTAATTTGGTCAGTCGCCGCTTCGACCTCATCAGAGCGTTTGCCTGATCAAAGGTCAGCCCTCGCTCACGCATCAGATAACCGGCCAACAACGTGGCCGACCGGCCCCTGCCTTTGGCGCAGTGGATCAACACAATTCGACCAGCCTCAACTTGAGTCTTGATCCAATCAACTGCCTGGCTCAGGATATCAGGGCCGGGTACGGTCACATCCGGCACTTTGTATTGGACGTGGGCGATCCCATGCTGGTCGTAAAAGGTGGTCTCGTCTGCACGCTCAGCCCGCACGTTGACTACTGCCGTAATTTTGTAATCCAGAATGGCCGCATAGTCGCGCCGGTAGGTTGGCGCGCCGCCCAGCCATAGTTCAGGTGTAATCTGGCTAAACCAGACATGCCCCATCAGTTTTTCATAGGTAAAGCGGATGGCGGGATACAACTTATCAAAACCACGATGAAATCGACTGAGTTGTTGGTCAGGATGTGGCAAGGCTAATCCTCCTGAGAAAATTTGGTTCCATTGGTTTTATTCTACACCTTGCAATCGGGTTGATGAAACCGGGCGACCATGTATTTGTAATGCCTATGGTTGGGATTGGTCTTACTGACCAGACCGCGGTTGAAGCCGAGGTATGAGGTGTGCTCTCACCGGCCTTACCGGGCCACCAGGTAGGCCAGGGTTGATTGCCAGGGGACAACCTGCTCCAGCAATTGTTGTTCAAAAATACGTTTGAGTTGGGCCAGTTCGGCCGGACTAACGCCCTGTTCGGCCAGATATTGGGCCAGGGTCGGTCGTGCGTCGGTGGACTTGCTGGCAAACCAGCGAGCCAGTTGCTCCGCCCCGATGTGCCGCTCTGACACCGCCATGTCCAATTTGACTTCGACCTGCTCAAAGCCGGCCTGCTCGAATATAGCCGGCAACTCAGCGGCCGCCCAGTTGACCATTGGATTGGTCGGGTCGGCATAAATGGCCTCTTCGGCCGCGACCACCCGTTCAACCAGCCTCTCCCCCAATCCGCTCAAATCGACCAACCGGTAGAGTCGTTGGCTCTGTTTGGGTACAACCTCGGCCAGCACAACCCGCCCGCCGGGGGTCAGCAGGCGACGAATGGTCCGGGCCGCGGCGCTTTTGTTGGTCAGATGGGTCAGGGCATTCCGGCCGACGATGACATCGAATCCAGGCGCCTCAGTCTCACTCGCTTGCTTGAACAGCTCCGGCCCATCGTTGATCGAGCCGGTCAAAATGACCGGTCGTTCCAGCGGGTCGAGCTGGTTGGCTTGCTGTTGCAGGGCGGCGGCCGTGGTTTGATCGGCGGCCAAAGCCCAAACACCGCCCGCGCTGGCCCGGCGTACCGCTTCCCAGGTCAACAGGCCGGTACCGGCGTTCAAATCCAGCACCAGTTCGTGCCGCTCCACCCTGGCCAGCACAAAGATCTGGTCCCGGATTTGTCCCAAATAGAGGCCGGTATTGCTCAGCGTTCGTTGCAACCAGCGATTCTGCGACGTTGGCCCCGAACCGGCTGCGCCGGTTTCGCCTGCCGCCACGTCTGGTTCCAGCATAGCCGCCAACTGTTCCTCGCGCCGTCGAGCTACCTGGGCCTGGATGGTTGCCTCGTAGCCCTGGCTGCCAGGCTGATAAAAAAGTCGTCCCTGCAAAGTGCTGGGCAGGTATTGCTGGGCCACCCAGTGATCCCGGTAGGCGTGCGGGTAAAGATAGCCGGCGCCGTGACCAAAATCTTCTGCATCGCGATTGCTGTCGCGCAAGTGATCGGGCACCTCGGCTTCTCGTTCCTGTTCCACGGTGGCCAGGGCGTCAAAAAAAGCCAGGGTCGAGTTGCTCTTGGGGGCTGTGGCCAGATAGAGGCAAGCCTCGGCCAGATGAAAACGGCCTTCGGGCAAGCCAACGTAATCAAAAGCCTGCGCCGCGGCAACCACGACGGGCAGGGCGTGCGGGTCGGCCAGGCCGACATCCTCACCGGCAAAGATTATCATCCGGCGGAAGATGAAACGGGCATCTTCGCCGGCGTAAACCATTTTGGCCAGCCAGTAGAGGGCGGCATCCGGGTCGGAGCCACGCAGGGATTTGATGAACGCCGAAATCGTGTCAAAATGGGCGTCGCCATCCTTGTCGTACAGCACGGCCCGGCGCTGGATAGACTCTTCAGCCACCGCAGTGGTGATATTGATCACCCCGTAAGAGTCCGGCGGGGTGGTTTCAACGGCCAATTCCAGGGCGTTCAATACCGCCCGGGCGTCGCCGTTGGCCACGTTGACCAGGTGGTCCAGCGCGGCAGGCTCCAACTGCACCTTGCGCCGGCCGTAGCCGCGCTCGTTATCGGCCAGGGCCTGCCAGACAATCGCCCGCAGGTGGTCTTCGTTTAAACTGTGCAGTTGGAAAATGCGGGAGCGGGAGACCAGTGGTTTGTTGACCTCAAAATAGGGATTTTCCGTGGTTGCGCCCACCAGGATGACTGTGCCGTTTTCTACGTGGGGCAGCAAGGCGTCCTGCTGGGCCTTGTTGAAGCGGTGGACCTCGTCGATGAAGAGGATGGTTTTCTGGCCGAACATGCCGCGCTTATCCTGGGCCACGCTAATGGCTTCGCGAATGTCTTTGACGCCGCTGAGCACCGCATTGAGGGCAATAAAGTGGGCGTGGGTAGTATTGGCGATGATGCGAGCCAGGGTTGTTTTGCCCGTGCCCGGTGGACCATAGAAAATGATCGATGAAAGCTGGTCGGCCTGAATGGCGCGCCGCAGTAGCCGGCCCGGACCAATGATGTGTTCCTGGCCGATGAATTCGTCCAGCGTACGCGGCCGCATCCGGGCGGCCAACGGGGCTTCCTTTTCCAGGTGTTGCTCACGGGCGTGATCGAATAGGTTCATCAGAGCAATTATACCACGCCGCAGGTGCAAAAAATAAATTCAGTTTCCCGGAAGTTGAAATATACGTTGTTGGCTCAAAAACGGGTGCGTCCAAAATTTTTGGAAACCTTCGGCAGGGGGGAATTGGGGGGTCACCCC
>CAYZHI010000172.1:0-7526 GCA_964477335.1 uncultured Caldilineaceae bacterium
GGGGAAAAACCTATTACCCTGGGCATCCAGGGGGTGCTGCAAGCCGATTGGTCGCCGGCCATCGACCAGTCGCAGGTGGCCTACACCACCGCCGAACGGGTCGCCAACCCGCCGGGCTGGAAGGCCAATAATGACCTGTGGCTACTAACCGTTGCCCCACCTGCCCCCAATGGGGAAATCCAGCCAGACCAACTGGTTGAGCCAAAGCAACTGCTGCCGTCCAGTACGCCGGGGCTGTATCCCTGGTGGGGGACAACGTTTACCTGGTCGCCGCAAGGCGACCGGCTGGCCTATGCCCGGGCCGATGAAATCGGTATTATCGATCTGAACAACAGCAAAGTTGTTACCGACAGTGTGACCACCCTGGCCGAATTCACCCCCCTGAAAACATTCAGTGAATGGGTCTGGGTGCCGGCGGTGAGCTGGTCGCCCGACGGTCAATTTATTACGGCGGCGATTCACGGGTTGCCCCTGGCTAATGAGCCGGCGGATGAAAGTCCGATCTTTGATCTATGGTTATTCAGCGTCGATGGTCGGCTCAGCGCCAAGGTAGCCGACCGGGTGGGTATGTGGGCCAATCCGGTCTGGGGAGAGGCCGGCATTGCCTTTGGTGAAGCAGTTAATGCCCTGCAATCGGTCAACAGTCGCTACACCATTCAGTTGATCGATCGGGATGGCAGCAACAAACGCCAACTGTTTCCATTCCAGACCGAACCAGGCGTGCAGTTTCCGGAACTGGCCTGGTCACCGGCTGGGGATGAGCTATTGTTCATCTACAACGGCAATCTATATCTGACGACCAGTCGCGGCGCCCCCCCCCAACAGTTGACCGTCGATGGCCAGGCCAGCCAGGCCCAGTGGGTCGCCAAAAGCGTACCGCTGACCGGTGTCATTACGTTAACGGGGACAAACGGTCTCACCAGTAGCAACTCTGTAACAACTTATGGTACAATTACAACCGATGGTGAAATTGACTTGACAAACAGAGCCACGGTCACTGCCACTAACTCGACCAGACCCTTAACACCAACTGTTTCCATTACGAATGCCGTACTTGGCACTCCGGCGATTAGTCTGACCCGCCCGTTGACGCCCGAGGCCACCAGACCAACTCCGACGCGGGCCGTCTCGCCAACGATTACGGCCACCCTAAGTAGTCCGGTTGATTAAACCGACATAACCAAAGGTATGGCTTAACTGTGACCAAAGAACGACCAACTATTCTCCTGATGGACGAAAATGCAGGCGTCCTGGAACAACTCCAAACCGTGCTGCAGCGGGACGGCTACACCGTGTTGGTGTCAGCGGATGGTGAAGCCGGACTGCGCCTGGCCAAACGCCACCAGCCCGACTTGATCATCTCTGATTTGTTGCTGGCCGGCCTGGATGGCTACGAAGTCTGGCAAATTTTGCGGTCCGATAAAGGGGCGCCCAGAGTACCGGTTCTGGTTATAAGCGCCCTAACGGTGCCTCCCCCGGAAACACCCTGGCGTCCCAACGTCAATGCTGAGTGGCGGCTGCTCTCTTACGATGCTTTCCTGCCCAAGCCGGTTGATTTGCGACAGTTCAGACGAGTAGTCAAAAAGTTACTTCAGGGGGAGCCGCCTCAAACAGTCCCTGCCGGGCCTAGCACAGCGATTGCTATGGCCGATCAAACGATCCAGCGGACTCTGGCCGCCATTCTCAGAGAGCACGATTTTGAGGTAGAAACTCCTGCTTCCCTGGCCGATATCCACAGGCTGCTTGCTACAACGCCCCCGGCCGTACTCATCCTGGATTATCGTGAATTGGATGTTGCCGTCAAAGAATTGGTTACTCAGGTCAAAAACACGAGCAGCAACACTGTAATCATTATGCTAATTGACCCGGCCGTAAAGCCCGACCCTGACTGCCTTTCCCGGTGTGATGGCTTTTTGGTACAGCCTCTATCTGGCAACTATGTGGCCACAGTCGTCAAACAGGTAGTGGATCATTGCAGCCTGTTGCGCCGGAATGAGTTACTGAGCCATCAACTCATTTCCACCAATCGGGATTTGCTCGATGCCCAGCACGTCTTGCGGGCCCAAAATGAGGAATTACAGCATATCAATGCCAAACTTAAAGAACTTGACCGGCTCAAAGAAACCCTGACCGGCATGGTTGTCCACGACCTCAAGACGCCGCTGGCCGCAATTCTGGGCGCGCTCAGTTTCCTGACCACCGATCCCGACCTGCAACTGTCGCAAATATCGCAGAGTCTTTTGACCGGGGCAATGGCCGCCGGTAATCAGATGGTCCGCCTGACCGAAACGCTGCTTGAGCGGCAACGTCTGGAGGACGGGCATATGCAGCCAGACCGGGAGCCCTTCCACTTTCCCACCGTCGTCGACGTCAGTTTGCAGCAGGTTTCACCGCTGGTTACCCTGCATCGACTCACCGTCCAGACCATCATTGCCGACGACTTACCGTTGGCCCTGGCCGACCCGCACATCAGCCAGCGTATCCTGGAAAATTTGCTCGATAATGCCATCAAGTTCTCGCCACGTAATAGTCAAATCATCGTCCGGGTCACCCGAGACAATGACTTTATCAAAGTAACTATTGAAGACCAGGGACCAGGTATCCCTAAAGCAGAACAAGTTGCTATTTTTGAACAATTTACCCAATTAAAAACTGCGGAAAAAAACTTTTACCGCGCCGGATTTGGTTTGGGCCTGGCTTTTTGCAAATTGGCTACACAGGCGATGGGCGGCTCTATCTGGGTAGAAAGCGATGGTGAGTCTGGCACCAAATTCCTCTTTACCGTACCAACCTTCAATGAAGACGAAACTTGACCAATCAATAAGTACTGGAAATCAAAACTAACTGAGCAAGGAGAGATACCGTGCGCGTCTTAATTACCGGGGGGGCCGGTTTTCTGGGCTCCCATCTGTGTGACCGTTTCCTGGCCGAGGGTCACTCGGTCATTGCTATGGACAACTTGATTACCGGCACCACCGCCAACATCGAACATCTGGCCGGGCGGGATGATTTCATGTTCATCAAACATGATGTCACAAACTACATTTATGTCGAAGGGCCGCTGGACGCAGAGTTGCATTTTGCTTCTCCGGCCAGCCCCATCGACTACCTGGAACACCCGATTCCCACCTTGAAAGTGGGCGCACTGGGCACCCACAAAGTATTGGGATTGGCCAAAGCCAAAGGGGCCCGTTTCCTGCTGGCCTCCACCTCGGAGGTCTATGGCGACCCCCTGATTCACCCCCAAACCGAGGATTACTGGGGTAATGTCAACCCCATCGGTCCCCGTGGCGTTTATGACGAAGCCAAACGCTTTGCCGAAGCGATGACAATGGCCTACCATCGCTATCATAATTTAGACACCCGAATTGTCCGCATCTTTAATACCTATGGCCCGCGTATGCGCCTGGAAGATGGCCGGGTAGTACCAAACTTCATCGCCCAGGCCCTGCGCGGCGACCCGCTAACAGTTTACGGGGATGGCAGTCAGACTCGCTCCTTTTGCTATGTTCAGGATTTGGTTGAAGGCATCTACCGGCTGCTCCTCTCAAACGAAGTTGAACCGGTGAATATTGGCAATCCTAATGAAATGACGATTCTGCAATTTGCTCAAAAAATCGTCGAGCTGACCGGCAGTTCCTCAAACATCACCTTTGTAACACCCACAGATATGCGGGTTAAAGATGACCCCAAAGTGCGGCGGCCTGATATTTCCAAAGCCCGCCGTTTGCTTGGCTGGGAGCCGCAAGTAGCCCTTGAGACCGGTTTGCGAGAGACCGTAGAGCATTTTAGAAGCCGCGTTTAAGTCATCGTGTCGCTGACCACTGCTGGCCTGCCCCGTAAATTATTGACCCTGACTGTGCCGCCTGTACGGCTCAACCGGTTTTGGCGTTGGCTCTGCCTGACCGGAGGAGTGCTGATGCTGGGCGTGGCATTGGCCTGGCTACCCCTGCAGGCAGCCGTTGTTGTCCTGGGTGGAGGCATCTTCCTGATCTTGCTCCTACTCCGGCCAATCCTCAGCCTGTATCTGCTCATCCCGATAATTCCGTTTAGTCCCATGTTGGCCCTCTCCGTCAGCGGCGTCGGGGTGGGACTGATGGAAGTGGTGCTGTTTCTAGGAGTCGCCGCCTGGCTGCTCCAATTCTCATTGGAGCGCGACCAGAAGCTCAGCCGGCCGCCGCTGCTATGGGCATTTGTCTTGATGTTGGCCGGGGTATCGTTATCCTGGCTCAATGCCCTTTCTCTGGGCGCCAGCCTGGTTGAAACCGTCAAATGGTTGGAGATGCTGGCGCTTTACTGGCTAGCAGTGGCCCTCTTGCCAGTGCGGCAGGTCAAGTGGGCTGTTGTGGTCATCCTTCTGACCGGCCTGGCCCAGGCTGGCCTGGGTCTATATCAATTCATTTTCAAAGTAGGTCCCGAGGGCTTCCTGCTCTTTGGCGGCCGTTTTTTGCGGGCTTACGGCACCTTTGCCCAACCGAATCCCTACGCCGGCTATGTGGGCCTGATCCTGCCCCTGGCGCTGACCGTGGCGCTATGGGCCTGGTTCGATGTTGGCTCTGCCGGCCTACCCAGGCTGTCATTCCTCAAATCCAGGTTGCTAAGAACGGCCTTGTTCAGCCTGCCCCTGGTGGGGATGCTGGCCGCGCTGCTGGCCAGCCAGTCTCGCAGCGCCTGGTTAGGTTTTATGAGCGCAACTGTGATGGTTCTGGCCCTCTATAACCGGAAAACCGCCGCCATTCTGATCGCCGCTGTTTTCGCCGGAGCCTCCCTGCTCCTGTTGGGAACTTTTGAAACAGGGCTGACTCAACTCGATGCGGTGGGCGGGGCTGCCCTCCAGCGTCTCGTCGACGCCGGTTCGATTTTTACCATCACCGATATCAGCGCCATCCAGGTAACCGATGCCAACTTTGCCACCATCGAACGCCTGGCTCACTGGCAGGCGGCCCAGCAGATGTGGCGCGACCATCTCTGGTTGGGCGTTGGCTTTGGCAACTATGCCGTGGTTTACCCGCTTTATGCTGTGGGCCGCTGGCTAGATCCGCTGGGACACGCCCACAACTATTTGCTCAACATCGGCGCCGAGGCCGGTCTGGTTGGTATCACCGTTTACCTGATTTTCTGGATTTTTACTTTTGGAGTATTATGGCAAACCGTACGCCGGAGCCAGGGCTTCAATCGAGCTGTTGCTGTGGGCGCGGTTGGGATTATGGTACACTTGCAAGTTCATAACTTGTTTGATAACCTGTACGTGCAAGGGATGTACCTGCATATAGCCGTCATTCTGGCTCTGGCTTCGGTCATATATCAGGCCAGCCGCCCAGGGGAACAGAGTTGCCAATGTTAGAGACGATCACCAACATCTACCAGATGCGCCCCAAAGAATTGACCCGCTTCGTGAAATTTGCCATTGTTGGCGCGCTCGGGGCTATCATTGATTTCGCCTTACTGAACCTGTTGCGAGGTTATTTTGGCTGGCCGCTCATTTGGGCCAACACGGTTTCCGTGAGTGTGGCCATCCTCAGTAACTTTGTCTGGAATCGCTTGTGGACTTTTCCCGAGTCCCGCACCCGCAAAAAACGGAAACAGTTACCCCAATTTGCTTTAATCAATATTATTGGCTTGCTGATCAATAACCTGATCGTGGTTGGCCTTGATGCGGTCCTGGCGCCCTACATCAGCGAACCGTGGAGCTACAATATCGCCAAAGCCATCGCCGTCGGGGTGGTGCTTTTCTGGAACTTTGGCGCTAACCGGCTGTGGACCTACCGCGGCCTGTAGTCAATGAATAATGAACAATGAGTAATGAACAATTTTCGATGAGCCAAAATTGAGCATTGAAGATTGGCTATTGAGCATTACTAATTGATAATTGATAATTGATAATTGCTATTGATTACACTTCGGCTCTCAAACAAAGCGGCGGCATTGGTCGCTACACCCGGGGTCTGATCACCACCCTGGCCCGGTTGGACGACCATAATCAGTACACCCTATTGATTACCCCCGATACTCCCCCCGCTGGCCTCCAGTTCTTTCAAGCTTACCCTAATTTCAAGCACAAACGTTATCCTTTACCCGAACGGTGGATGACCATCGGCTGGCATCGCTTTTTCCTGCCCGTACCGGTCGAACGGTTCGCCGGACCGGTCGAACTGTTCCATTCCCCCAACTTCATCCTGCCGCCGGTCAAACAGGCCAAAACCTTGCTCACCGTCCACGATCTATCCTTCATCCGCCACCCCCAGGGCGCCGTGGACAGCCTGCGCCGGTGGCTAGAAAAAGTGGTGCCGCGCAGTCTGGCCCGCGCCGATCACATCCTGGCCGACTCCGCCAGCACCCGGCAGGACCTCATTGAGCTTTTTAACCTCGATCCAGAGACAATCACGGTAGTTGGCGCCGGGGTTGAAGAACGATTTCAGCCGGTTACTGCCCCCGACCAACTGGCAGCGGTCCGCCAACGGTATCGTCTGCCGCCAGACGTCCCCTTTATCTTGAGCCTGGGTACGTTGGAACCGCGCAAGAATTTCACCGGGCTGATCAAAGCCTACAACGAATCGCCGGTACACCAGAGTCATCACCTGGTCATTGCCGGGGGTAAGGGCTGGCTCTACGACGAAATTTTTGCTGCGGCTACGGCTTCACCCGTACGTGAACGCATCCATTTTACCGGCTTTGTGGCCGACGCCGACTTGCCCGCCCTCTACAGCCTGGCCGATATTTTTGCCTACCCCTCCCACTATGAAGGTTTTGGCATCCCCGTGATCGAGGCGATGGCCTGCGGCACGCCGGTCGTTTGCGCCAACAACTCCAGCCTGCCCGAAGTGGCCGGACAGGCTGCCCTGCAAATTACAGCCACCGATACAGCCGCCCTGGCCGCCGCCTTGCACCAGTTGGCCAGCGACGCCTCGCTGCGCCAAAAGGTTATTGCGGCCGGTTTTGCGCAGGCCCGTCTCTTTAGCTGGTCCAACGCTGCCCGGCGACTGCTGGCTGTTTACCAAAATTTGGCCAACCCCCTCTAATTCGTTGGGCGCGTTTCAAATAGGCCAAAAATTCAGTTTGTTGTAAAAGTGAAACGTGATGCGTGAAACATAATGATTTTACATAAGAAAGTTTTACGTTCACCTGCACCCCTGGCGCAGTCCGCCAGGACTGTGTACCCGCCAGGGAGTGTCATATTTTACGTGAATTTCATCGTTTCGCTTTAACTCTGAAATTATGTTATACTTGAACTCCAAATTCTAACAATACGTCGCCTGCCTATGTCGCTCCTAATACTGAACGAAGACGAATTGAGACAAAGTGTGACCGTCGCCGAAGCTATTGAGGCTGTCAAAACCGCCTTTGTGGCTTCGGTCGAAGGCCGGATGCACGTCCCCGGCGCTTTTACCCTGCAATTGCCCGAGATCAAAGGCGAAGTTCACGTTAAGGGCGCCTATCTAAACAAAGCGCCCTACTACGTCATCAAAGTCAACAGCGACTTTCAAGACAATCCGGCCCACAATCTACCGGTCAGAACTGGTTTCACC
>CAYZHI010000173.1:0-7526 GCA_964477335.1 uncultured Caldilineaceae bacterium
ATAACTGAGCGGCCTTTGAAAAAGAAAGAACGGCCAAAATCAAGGCGGATGATGCCTCGCCCGCACCGTTCTTCATCAGCCAGACAGCGACCTGAACGCCAGCTTTCATTTTCCGGCAGCCAATCTTCGCCAATCAACCAGGTGACATACTGTTTCCAAATGGGCCGGTCGATGCCGTAGGAGCGGGCCAACCGGTCATAATCGGCGGCGGTAGCGTTAGGGTCGTCGTCAAGAAATTGGAGTGGTCCACCTGGGGCCATCTGATAAACAGTAAAGGCAATCAGGCTGGTCAATAACAGCAAAAAGATTGATTGAATGCCACGTCGAACAATGTATCGAGTCATAATTCAAACCATCTAATCAACGAGGTGGTCAACCTAAAGGCCGGCTGACCACCTCGTTTCTTACTTACCTACGGCGTTACTTCTTCCTCGATCCACCAATCTTCCTGATTCCAGCCAATCCCAAGCACGGTGGGTTCTATCCCCTTGACCCGGTTGTTTTCGGCGCTGGCGCTCTTGCGGTAGGAGATGGTGATATAGGGCAAATCCTCAGCGATAATATCCTGAACTTTCCAGTAAGCCTCTTTTCGTTTTTCCCGATCATAGGTGGCCCCGGCTTCCTCAAAATATTGGGTCATCTCCGGGTTGATATAGGCCACGGAATTCAACTCTGGGATGTTTTCCTCAGCCCAAACCGTAGCGGCCGAATGAGGCTC
Organism: uncultured Caldilineaceae bacterium; assembly: GCA_964477335.1. Classification (GTDB taxonomy): domain Bacteria; phylum Chloroflexota; class Anaerolineae; order 4572-78; family J111; genus CAYNLK01. Next base: position 719 of record CAYZHI010000173.1, read on the forward strand.
GATGCCGGAACGCCACGTGCCCAGGTACATATCCCAGGTTGGCTCTTCCGCATCGGTAGCGTCCAGGAAACTGGCCCACTCCAGCGCCTCGATCTCCATATTGATCCCCACATTCTTCAGGTAGTCCTGAATGGTTACCGCAATCAGTTCGGCGGTGGGGCTGGTGTTCGGACCGTAAAGGAAGCGCAGGGTAAGCTGCTGACCATTCTCGTCAACCAGTTTACCCGCCGGAATATCATCCGGGCTGCTCAGCGAGGCCAGATCTACCGCTTCACCGGTATCGTCGGCTACAAAGGTATAGCCGGCTTCGGCAAATTCCTTCAGCGCCTGAACCGGGTCATAATCGTAGCACGGCACGTTGGGATTGTGGGCCCAGGTGGTGGGAGCGTAGATGGCGCACAGGCGGCGCGCCTGGCCCAGCCAGACCTCGTCGACCAGCAATTCTTTATCGATGGCGTAGGCCACGCCGCGGCGGATATTGAGATTGCTGGTGACATAGCCATCGCGCATATTCATCCCGATGTAGGTCCAGATCGTTTGGGCCGGCCACCACTCGTATACGGTCACGTTGTCAAGCGTGCGGGCCTCTTCCAGTTGTTCCGGCGTCATCGAGGAGCTGTCAACTTCACCGGACTTTAGCTTCTGGAAAGCGATATCCTGATCGGGTACAGTTTCGATGATGTATTGAGAAATATTCGGCGCGCCGTGATACCAGTACGCATCATTGGCTTCAAAAATGGTATACTGGTCGCGCTTCCACTCTTTCAATTTGTATGGACCGGAAACCACGCTGGGGTTGTTGATCTCCGGATTTTTTTCGGGGTCGCCCCAGGGCAGATTTTCCCAGATGTGCTTGGGCAGAGGGGTGATAAACAGGCCGATATTCAACAAAGCCGGCGCATGAATCTCATCGATTTTGGCCTGAATGGTGTAATCATCCAGGGCTTCATAGGATTTGATGAAATCCACCTGCGAGCGGTAGGGATATTCATTGGCCGGGTCCATGACCTGATCGTAGGTCCATTTGTAATCATGGGCCGTAATCGGCATGCCATCAGACCATTTGAGGTCTTTGCGCAAGTAGAAGGTGAAGGTCAAACCGTCGTCGGAAATTTCGTAGCGTTCGGCCGCCCAGGGGATGTATTCCAGCGTATTTTCATCAATGTTGATCAAATCGCCCGAGTAAACCAGCCCTTGATAACCGCTGGAGGAAGCATCACTGGTGAGGTACGGATGAAAGCTGACGGCATCGGAGGTTTGGACGGTGCGGTATTCCCCTCCTTTTTTATCGCGCGGGGTGCTGACATCCGGCTCATCGGTCTCGACAACGGTGCCGAACACGGCGTCGCTGGCCAGCACTCCTTCCTCATCGATGACGCCTGGCTCCTCTTCTTCGGGCCCACTTTCCTCAGCTATGGCCTCCTCGGTCGCGGCTTCCTCTTCCGTGGGGGCCGGCGCTGCTTCAGCGGGCTGCTCCTGAGGGCTATTCTCTGGCTCAACGACGGCCGGCGGTTCTGTGGTTGGGAGGCCACTACAGCCGGTTGCCAGCAAAACCGTCGCCAAAATGAGTAACAGGGGCAGAATTAGTTTAGGGTAAAACTCTTTGTTCATTTGAAGTTAATCTCCTCCTCATAAAAAGTTCAATTTTTTCGGCGTCGATTAGCTTTGACCATTGCCATCGCCGCTGCCATTGTTATCTTGTTCACCGTCGCCGGCGCCATTTTCTCCACCCTGTTGGTTGTCGGCGGGCGGCTCTTCCGTTTGGGTGTCATCCGTCTGACCGTCGCTGTCATAGGGCTGATAATCATCTTCGCTGGGCAAATCAAGCGGTTTTTTAGTGAACCAATCGACCGTGTTGTTGATCAATTGGGCCTGTTCTTCAAGAGGCAGTAGATAAACCGGAAAAGCAAAGTAGGCAATCTTGGAGCGGGTATCCTCATAGGCGATTACCGAGGCGGCGCCGGCCTGCAAACTGGTCGGGCCGCGTTGGAAGATAACCCGGGAGTCGGCGGTATGGCTGACCACATCCGGTTCTAAAATTTCACCCGACGGGGTAGGTAAAAAAGTGATAATTGCGCCAGGCTCAAAATCTTTGGCGATGGGATGGTCCGGCAAGACCAGTTCCAGGTCTTTTTGTTCGGCAAAGTCCAGGTAATCGGCGTGGGCTACTTTCTTGAGAAAGTCGGTGTGATCCCAGTCAAAGGCAATCGAGGCCCCGGATAGAATCAGGTTGCCGCCCAACTCGATATATTTCATCAGCAAGGCCACATCTTCTTCGGCGATACTGTCATCCCAATAATCGCCTGTCGTCCAGATGATGGCGTCGTATTCCACCAACTGATCGACGTCGGGCGAACCCTGCTCGGAAGTCACCCAGCTATCGAGTTTGTAGGTGCTGCTCAAAACATTGTTGTATTCCACCAGGCTGGTCCGAGCATCAGCCCGCGCCCGGCCATCGTCATCAGAGACGATGAGAATATTGTCGATCCGGCTACTGCGCAGGCTAGGAGACAATTCGCCCCCTGGCTCCTGAGTCTGGCAAACCGCCAGAGCCGCGTTGACAATACATTGGGCCAGTTCATCATCAAACAAAATCTGAAAGGCATCGGCATTGGCATCCGGGCTATCAGATAGCATAATCAGGACGTTGCGTCCAGCCTCCTGCTGGAGTGAAAAGAGGGTTGCGCCGCCTCGCTCCAGGTCGCCAACTCCGGCTACTTGAATGCGGCCGTCGATGAAACGGTCTTCAGGACCAGGCGGCTCGTCGCTAACCAGGCTGATTCGTTCACTTTCCTGGCTTTCTTTCGTTGGGCTTTCTTCTGTTGGGTTTTCTTCTGCTGGGCTTTCTTCCGTTGGGCTTTCTTCTGCTACTGGCTCGGCCGGTTCAGGTTCCGTGTTGGCTTGTATGGGTTCATCATCAGGCCCCAAAATAGCAATCCGGGCCTGAGCCAGATAATCATCAACCATTTTTGTGTCGGCAAAGCGACCGATAAAGATAACGTCGTTTTCCTGGCCAATTTGATCGGTAAAGTTGACTTTTCGGTCGAGCTGTTCAAGGTGTTCTTTTAGTTTCACGGCGTCGTCAAACTGACTATTGAATACCAGGCTGTTGTCAAACACAATATCAATATTGGGATTGAGAAAATAGGGAAAATCGGCCAGTTCATAACTGCGCTGGCCGCCGGTGAGGAAGTCGGCAATGTTATTGATGAGAGCGCCGTTCTTTTCAACGGCGCTATAAGGCTCGGTAAAAAAGGTCAGGTCGCCCAGCGCCAGCACCTGATCATTGGTCGTCAGGGCGGCGGCAGCCACGGTTCGACCACCCTCGCTGACAGAAGAGAAGGTAGTTTCATCACCCAAGACAATCTCATGGCCGGGCGCGTTGACCGAACTACCGGAGTAGAAGATAATCTTGTCGCCCTCAGCCAGCCCGGCCGTAACTGGACTGTCTTTGAAGTTGGTGTAGATCACGTTGCGGTAGTTGTTATCATTGTGATCCAGGCTGTAGAGGTAATCATTGGGAAAGATGATGTTGAAGGAACCGGCAACACTATTCAAGCCATCCACTGCAATTGTGCGGGTTGGATCGCCGATAATCAACACTCGCCCCCCCTTTTCAACAAATCGCTCGATAGCAGTCACCTCATCCGGGGAATAGGTAGTCCGGGGCAGCGGCAAAATTAAGCTGTCGGCATAGCGGAGTTTATCGACCAACAGATTTTCATTGGCAGACTCATCGGCAGCCTCATCCTCTTCAGTGGCCGGCGGCAACAGCAGTTCATAGCTAAAACCTCGCCCGACGATTTTGGAGAAAAGCACATTCAGCTCCTCAACAAAGAGGGCGTTGTCGTGGGCAAAGTCGATGACCACTACCCCCCGGCTAACGGCCGGGTTATCGACGGCTTCCAAGCGGGAAGTCGTCGCCGCGGCGTCAATTTGCGCCGGGGGCAGCGGCCGCTGGGGCGGGCTATAGACGTAGTCAATATTAGCGCCGTTGTAATACCAGAAGCGGACACCCACAATCGCCGCGACAATGACGACAACGACGACCAGAAAAAGCCAAATTGATTTAGACATCAGTTACTCCAGGGGAATGTAAAGTTGGTAAAAAGTGGGCCACTCAGTTTCCTCGCTGGCCAGATCGAATTCGGGCTGGGCATCCACAGTTTCATATAAATCAAGGGTCGAATCTAATTGATCGTCGGCTAGGGAAGCCAAATATTCATCGCGCAGGTCAACCACCTGATAATTCTTGAGATTGGCCAGCTCGGCCGCGCGCTGGATCGCATCGAGCCGGGAACCGAGTTCATCGATCAGCCCATACTCTTTGGCTTCGACCCCCACCCAAATCTCGCCGGTAGCCACCTCATCGGGCGACAGCTTGAGAGGGTTGGGCGCTTTGGAACGCTCGGCCACCACACTGTCCCGGAAGTCGGCATGAAGCAGATCGAGCATTTGCAGCCAACTGGTGGCAGAGCCGCCGGTAGCTTTGAAGGGACCGGTAGTAATGAACCGGTCGCTCAGGGTTTCGGGGCTGGGTTGGCCCATTATAACCCCAACATTGCCGATGATCGAAGCCGGCTTGGCGTAAATCTCGTTGGCGCCGACCCCAATCTGATAGGCCGCGCTGGCAGCCAGCGTATCCATACTGGCCACCACCGGTTTGGTCTCACGTAATTTGCGCACCTGGTAGTAAATATCGTGACCGGCCGCCGCGCCGCCGCCGGGGCTGTTAATCACCAGGACGACGGCCTTGATGTCGTCGGCATTGCGGGCGTAGTTGATTTCACGGGCCATTACGTCGGCCAGGATGTCGGTCACCTGGGTATCCAGATTGATGACGCCAATCTTGGGGGTGGGAATAAGGGCTTTGGCCAGGTAGTAACCGGCGATTACGGCCAAAACAATCAGAATGGCGAAGAGCACGATCCTTTCTGCCCCAGGCCGTCCCGTTGGGTCAGTTCTTTCATTCGTTTCAGTCATGGTTCCTCCTACTATTAACACTACACTGTTGAACCTAAATTTTAAGCCGTATACATTAAAAGAGAATTAGGCGTAAGCGAGTTGTTATGAGTATGTGATTAAAACTCGTTTGTTGTATGCAGCCTGGAAAATGGGAGATGCCTGTCCACCCAAGTTTTTGCTTATTTGACTATATTATACTCGCTTGAGGGCGGCTATCAAGTAATATTAGGAAGGTGAGAAAAGGTAACCGGCACTTCCAAAGTGCCGGTTACCTAAAAATTTGGACAACTCCAGATCAGGGCTTAACGGCCCAGAATAGCCCGTAATCGATCATGCCCAGCCGCAGCGCCCGGTGGGAACCGAGCACATGCTCATAGACGTTATCCAAATTAGCCCCGGTTCGCCATTTCAGATACCGGCCATAGCCCCGGTAAAGCCAGCCAAACCCGGAGAGCCACAAAAATATCACACAATCTCGATTAAGAATATCCAGATTGTAGCGGGTCACAATCTCCGACCGGCGTAGTTCCAAACCGGCCTCGGTCACAGCCTGGCGGTAGCTGGCATAAGTTTCCAGATAGGGCACATCCCAGACCCGTAGAAACTCGGCGTAAATCTGGCGATTTTCGGCTGAGGCTGTGGCAACATCATCAACCACCAACAAATCGGCAAAGGTAAAGGCGCCGCCCGGCTTCAACACCCGGGCCGCCTCGCCCAAAAAAGTGGGTTTATCGGGAAAATGGGCCGGCGACTCGATGGACCAGACCAGCGGGAAAGAATTATCGGCCAGCGGCAGCCGCAAAGAATCTCCCATGCTAAAGCGAACTTGCGGCCAAAGCCGCTTTTTTTTAACATTGTCACCGGCCCGCTGGGCGTTGTAAGGGGTAATATCGATCCCGGTCACCTGCCAGCCGTAGCGCCGCCGGGCCTGCATTGCCGCGCCGCCCCGGCCGGAAGCGATGTCGAGCAGGCGAGGCTCGGCCGCGTGCGGACCGGCCGCGTGCAGCGCCAGCAACCCGTCGCCTAGCCGGTTGATCAAACGCAGGTGACTGCTAACGTGCAGATGGTACTGGCCGGGCCGGGAGTAGCCCACGTTGAGATAACTCTCCATATCGGACCATTGGCTAAGGTAGAGATACAGGTCGGCGTGGGGATTGCGGTAGCTGTACTGGCTGTGGACATCGGTTACGCTCCAACCAGGGTTTTGAAACTGGCGAGCCGAATTGTGAGGGGGCGAGTTTGAGTTCACTGTTGTGGGTTCCACGGGCATTAGTCCGATGTTCGGGTAAATTTGACGCCGGTAAATATACCCTTTTCAGGCTAATGACGGCAAATCAGACGATTACGGGCAGGCAAAGCCAGCTACGTTTCATCAATTTGGACAATAGATAGCCGGCGACCGGCGCTTTCAAAGCGCCGGTCACCTCACATTTTATCAGTTGTCTTTGATGATCAGCGGCAAATAAAGTTGGCCCACCACCTCCACCGGGTCGCCCCACCAGACTTGCAACGTTGGACGAGCTGCGACGTTCCAGTCAGGCGCGTCGGACGAGGAAAAGTATTTGCCGCTGTGATAAGCCCGGTCGGTGGAATACAGCGCCAGCCGCAGCGGTTGTCCGGCGGCCCCAGCCTCGGCCACCGCCCGACTGACGTTCCAGGTGGCCGGCGCGCCGGGCCAACCGGGGAAGACGGTCAGCGGGTCAACCCGGCTGGCCGCCACTTCTTCCAGCGCCGGCGGGGCGTTATTCCAGGTTAGCGTGGCCTCGGTCCAATCGTCGGCTATCGTAAAAACGTGGATCAGCGAAGGCTGGGCCCGAGCCGGTTCAGCATTGCCAAACTGGTG
>CAYZHI010000174.1:0-7512 GCA_964477335.1 uncultured Caldilineaceae bacterium
AATCGGGGCTGGGTGAAGAATGCCTACAAGGAGATCGATGACTGGAACAAGGCCGGCAATCAGCAGATTCGCTGCGCCATTCTGTATCGCTGGCCCAAGCACGATAAATGGTCTATTGTCGATAAGAGCGGCGTCCAGCGGGATTTTGTCGAAGCCATTGCCCGCAACTACCAGTGGGATCCTTCGGTTAAGCCGCCGGCGCCGGAGGTTGAGGTTGCCGCCCGGCCCGGTTACCGCACCCGTTTCTTGCAGCACAACACCCCGACAACCGTTCCCCCCGGCCAAACCTTGACCATCACCATCACTGTGCAGAATGCCGGTAGCTTCACCTGGGTGCGGGGCGGCAGCAATCCCTTCCGGCTCGGTTTTCAGTGGTACTCCCTGGCTGGCCAGATGGTCACTTTTCCCTCGCACCTTGATTTCCGCACCCCCTTGCCGGCCGACGTGCCCCCCACCGGGACGGTAACGCTCCAGGCTCAGTTACGCACCCCCGGCAGTCCGGGCAGCTATCACCTGCGCTGGGATATGATCCACGAGTTGGTCACCTGGTTCACCACCCAGGGCGACCAGGGCCTGCTGGTTACCCCGGTTACTGTTTCCACGGCGGCGGTCGGCGTCACCCCCATCCCTTTGCCTGCCCCGTCGATCCAGATTCAGGATGTCAGCGCCAGCCTGCCGCGCCATCCCAGCAAGAGCTACCCGGCGCGCCCCCTGAACTCCATCCGCCGGATTATCATCCACCACACCGCCACCCCGCCCAATGTATCGGTCCAGCGGCTGGCCAGCTACCAGGTCAGCAACCGGGATATGCCGGGGATTGCCTATCACTACTGTATCGATCAGACCGGCCAGGTTTTTCAGACCCAGTCGTTAGAGGTGGTTTCGAGTCACGCCGGGCAATTCAGCGGCGACAGCGTGGGCGTTGGTTTGATTGGCGATTTCAGCAATACCCAACCGCCCCAAAGCCAGCTCGATGCGGCGGCGGCTTTGCTGGCCCAGTTGGTTACCCGGCTCAACGTTAGCTTGGATCAGATTGTGGGTTACAGCGAGCTGGTCGTCACCGGCAGTCCGGGCGCCACCTGGCCTACCTGGAAGCCGCCGTTGCTGGCCCAGGTGCAGAGTCTGGCGGCTGCCGGGGCGCCGGTAGTAACGCCAACGACTACTCCGACGCCGACCCCAACTCCAACCCCAACGCCAACGCCGACGCCCACCCCCACCCCGACCCCAACACCGGCCGCCAAGTCCATTTATCATTATTTGTTACTGTGGCATCGCGGCGCCGATAATTGGGCCAAGTGGGACCTGCTGGGCGCGCTGGAATACATCGACAAATTCCCGGTGAGCGTTGGTTTTTCCATCGAGGAAGCCAAATCGGCTCAATATGTGACGATTGTGGGGGGAACCGCCGGGGTGCCGGCTGACGCCGAGCAAACTCTGCGCGCCGCCGGCTGCAAAGTCGAGCGGCTGGCCGGGGCCACCGAAACCGAAACCCGCCAGATGCTGGAGCAGTTGGCGGCTCAAGGGCGGCGGTTTAGCACCCTTCAGTAGAACTTATACTTTAGATCGGCTCCAGGGCGCTGCCTAAAAGGCAGCGCCCTTCTTTTTTGTCCGGCCAACTGCCCGCGTTTCAGCCTCACACCTCCAGGCGACAAATCTCCGGTTTGCCGGGCGCGTAACGCACCTGCACCGGGTCGCCAACTTGCAGGCTGTCGTACGCTTTGCGGTTATATTCAGCAGCGACAACCTCCGGCCGGCCAGGCGCGGCAAAGCGAAAGGCGACACAATACGCCTTGTCGCCGTCGGAGTCGGTTTCGATCCAGCAAGCCGTTACCTGGCCGGCGGCTGTTTGGCCAGACCACGCCAGCAGCCGGGCGCGGTAGACTTCCCGCCCGCTGGAATAGATCAGCCACCCGCCAATCAAAACAAAAACTGCCCCAAACAAGCCAAAACAGGTCAATGAAATGGCTTGAAAGAATTTGGATTGGCCCTCCAGCCGGACCAGTTCGGGGTTGGCGGCAGCATAACGCACCTGCACGCGACTTTCCGGAGTTAGCTCTTGATAGGTAGCGTGACTGACGCTCTCTTCGTTAGTCAACTGCATCCGGTCGCCCTCGATCGGCACTTCGTAGCGGTAGGTAACGTAGTAGGAATCCCCGTCTGAGTCCTCGATCATGCGGCGATTGATCACCACCGCCTCGGTGGTTACGCCGCCGGCGCGCAGCAACTCAAAGGTCCGCCACTCGGTGATGAGGACCGCCAGGGGAATGATCACAAATAACAGGCTGAAGCCTGTCCAGCCCAAACCGAAAACAAATCCACACCCCCCTGCGCCCATACCTGGCGGCCGCTGTGGGGTTGGCCGGGTGAACACTGCTACGGTGGGTTGGCTCATAATTATCCTTTCACTCCCGGCAGCGACGTCTGCCGCCCTTGTTCCTTTCGGTATAATCCTGTACCAGCCAGCCGGATTGTTCCAGCAGGCGGTCAATCTATTGGCGAGCTTTGGCTTCGAGGGTTATCTCAAAAACTCTTGGCGCCAGTATAGCCTGATCCCCTGCTTTCCACTACCTACGAGCCAATCTGGGCTTGCCAGGCGGCAGCATTGCCGTTGGGCTGGCCCAACTCGGCATACACACCCAGCCTGTACAGAGTCGAGGCCAGGGCAAAGAGCTGCGCCCCGGGCGAGGCGCCGCTCTCGTCGGCGTAAGGCAAATCAACCGGACGCAGGCCGGCCTGCCGGGCGGCGCTTTCCCAGCCGGGCTGGTCAACGGCCGGGTCGGCGCTGAACTGCCGCAAGGTGGCGGCATAGGTAGTGCGGTGGGGGCCAATCAACTGCTTGACCAGGTTCAGGTGCCAGGCCGAGGGCGTCTCGGCCGCGGCTTTGAGCAGTTGCCGGGTAGACGGGCCGCAAATTTTCACACATTGCTGCGCTGCCATCAACGCCTGCCGAAAGTTACCCTGGTCGTTACTTTTGGCATCGCGGCGCGACCCCTTGAAACGCACGTAACCGCGGCGATCAAAGATAAGCTGGCCAAAGCTGCCAGAAGCTTGCAGACTGAATAAAGGACCTTTTACTTTTGCCATCGTTTTGAATTCCTTTCGGCTAAATATGTTTACTATAGCCTAAAACCAGCCGGATGTCATCACTGAAAAATGGTGATCGTTGCGGTTCAAAAGCTACATTGAGCCGATTTCAAACATAGCTTTTATGCGTCTTCTATGCGTCTCTTATGCGTCGCTTATGCATTCCAGCCCGTCATTAGGGTAGAACGGTATCCCTATGCCGTCCGCAGAAGCAAAGGCATGGGGATGCCTTTGCTACGGATTCAAGGCGAAGCAAAGGCATAGGGATGCCTTTGCTACTTCTACCAAATCCGCACTATCTGCAAATCGTGCGCACAATGCGGATAATGACAAATGTCATACGCAAACAGTGACATTTGTCACTGTTTTTTCTGCATTGTATGCATTATAATCAGAGATAGTTGTAAATCATTTCACAAGTCAGGGTTAGATGATGGCTGATATGCTGACCGCCAAAGAGATGCAGGAGTTGTTACAGGTCGACCGCTCAACCATTTACCGCATGGCCGAAGCCGGTCGCCTGCCCGCAGTCAAGGTAGGCAAGCAGTGGCGCTTTCCGGGCGACCTGGTGCATAGCTGGCTTAGCCAGCAAGCCGCCCCGGCGAGTTTGCATCCCCACCCGGCGCCTGCTGAGGCCAATCACACCGACATCGGCTCGCTGCTGCCGCTAGGCTGCGTCCAAATCATTCAGGATACCTTTGCCGAGGCCTTGGGGGTGATGCTGGTGACCACCGATATGGCCGGCAATCCCGTCACCGAGATCAGCCATCCTTGCGGCTTGTTCGAAGCCATCAGCGAGAAGCCAGATGCGGTTAAAAAGTGCATCGAGAGCTGGCATACGCTGGCCAACGCCATCGACCTGGAGCCGAAATGGATGGTCACTCACCTGGGGCTGCTGTGCGCCCGGGGCTTGATCCGGGTTGGCGCTGAGCTAAAGGGAATGGTAGTGATGGGCTGCGTGGCGCCGGATGACTGGCCGCCCCCGCCCGACAAAGTGACGGCCATGGCCGCCGAGTTTGGGATCAAACCTGAGGTGTTCCAAACTCATCTCAACGAAGCCTTCTTTTTGGACAAAGCCGAGCAGGCCAGAGCGCTGACCTTTGTCCAGCGGATTGCCAACATCGTGGCCCACATCGCCACCGAACGCAATACCTTGATGGGCAAGTTGGAATCGATTGCCAGGTTGGCGAGTTGACGGTGGCAGGTTACAGGTTGCACGTTGCATGGTGGCAGGTGGCACGCGGAGCGGTAAGTAGCAGCAAGTAGCAGGTGGCACGCGGAGCGGCAGGGTGCAGGTAACAGGGTAACAGAGTAGCAAGGTGGCAGGGTAGCAGATAAAGCGCTTCACGCTTCACGCTTCGCGCTTCACGCATCACGCTTCACTCATCACGCCACACGCTTCACGCCACACTTGCCCTGTGGGTTCACTATTCACAATTATCTGGGGAGTTAAAAAATCATGAAAAAGTTGCTCGTTCTCGGCGCCGGTACGGCCGGGACTATGGTGGTCAATAAACTCAGTCATGTGCTGGATCGGGACGAATGGAAAATTACCATCGTCGACCAGCACGAAACTCACTATTACCAGCCGGGTTTCCTGTTCATTCCCTTTGGCATCTACGGCCAGAATGACGTGATCAAGCCCAAACGAGATTTCATCCCGGCCGGCGTCGAGATGATTGTCTCCGAGATCGAGCTGATCGAGCCGGAACACAACCGGGTGCGGCTTGCCAAAGACAACCGCACCCTCAACTACGATGTCCTGATCATCGCCACCGGCACCGAGACCCGGCCCGAAGAAACGCCGGGCCTCATCGAGAATGGCGAGTGGCGGAAGTCGATCCACGAGTTCTACACTCACGAGGGCGCGGTGGCCCTGGCCAAAGAGCTGCGCCACTGGGAAGGCGGCCGGCTGGTCGTCAACATCATGGAGATGCCCTTCAAGTGCCCGGTGGCCCCGCTGGAGTTCATCTTCCTGGCCGACTGGCACTTTCACAAGCTGGGCCTCCGGGATCGGGTGGATTTGACCCTGGTCACCCCCCTGCCGGGCGCTTTCACCAAGCCGCGGGCGGCCAAGCTGCTGGGCAATATCCTGGAAGAGAAGAATATCAAGGTTATCCCGGAATTTATGGTCGAGCACGTTGATCCTGAGCAGAAGAAGCTGGTCTCTTTTGAAGAAGAGGAAGTGCCTTACGATCTACTGGTGACCGTGCCGGTCAACATGGGCGCCCAGGTGATCGAGCGCTCCGGCCTGGGCAATGAACTGAACTACGTGCCGGTCGATAAGTACAACTACCTCTCCCCCCAATTCGACAACATCTTTGCCCTGGGCGACGCCGCCGACCTGCCGACCTCCAAAGCCGGTTCGGTGGCTCACTTTGCGGTGGAAGTGTTTGTGGACAACTTCTTGCGCTACATCGACGGCCTGGAAATGACCCACAAGTTTGACGGCCACGCCAACTGCTACATCGAGTCTGGCTTTGGCAAAGGCATCCTGATCGATTTCAACTACGATATCGAGCCGCTGCCGGGCAAATTCCCGCTGCCGGGTGTGGGGCCTTTCTCGCTGTTGCAAGAGTCGGAGCTGAACCATTGGGGCAAGATGATGTTCCGCTGGATTTACTGGCATATTTTGCTCAAAGGCAAGGAACTGCCCATCACCGCCCAGATGTCGATGGCCGGCAAGTGGCAGTAGGAGGTTACTGATGGAAGCAACCTTAACCAGCGAAGCTGCCCTGGCCGAACTGAATCAAAAACTGGACCGGCTGGTCACCCAGGTGGAGTTTCTAACCGAGGAGGCCCACCGCCAGAAGCGCCGCCAGCAGGAATGGGATGAACTCAAAGACGACCTGATCCCGATTGGTAACGACATTTTCCGGTTGAGCGTGGAGCAACTGGAAGAGATCGAGCAGCATGTTCAGATTGAAGACGTTTTGCGCCTGTTCAAACGGTTATTGCGCAACACTCGCACCCTGGAGCAGATGCTGGACCAGTTGGAAAGCATGAGTGAGTTGTGGCAGGATGTCAGCCCGCTGACGCAGGATATGTTCGCCATGCTCCTGACTCGCCTGAACGAGTTGGAGCAAAAAGGCTACTTTGTCTTTCTGAAAGGCGGCCTGGATATGGCCGACCGGGTGGTGACTTCCTTCACCCAGGAAGATGTGCAGCAGTTAGGCGACAACATCGTGCTCATCCTGCAAACGGTCAAAGAGATGACCCAACCCGAAATTATGACCATGCTGCGGCAAACTGCCCTTTCGATCAAAGATGAGGAACCGGTCGATACCTCCCTGTGGAGCATCCTCCGCCAGATGAACGATCCGGCGGTGCGCAAAGGGTTAGCCAAAACCCTGCAAATTCTAAAATCCGTTGGTGAAAAATAAACCAACCAACCAACTAACTTCCCCCATCTCGTTCCCAAACTCAGTTTGGGAACGAGATGGGGGGCCAACCAATTAAACTAACTAAGGAGAAAAATCAAATGCCAATCCGAGAAATTGCCGGTAAAACTGTAGAAGTAGATGGCGAAGGTTTCCTGGTCAATCCCAATGACTGGACCAAAGAGATGGCTGCAATTCTGGCGCAAGAGGAAGGCATCGACCAGCTAACCGAGCAGCACTGGCAGGTCATTGACTTCTCGCGGGCCGACTTTGCCGCAAAAGGCGAAGCCCCGACCCTGCGCCGTATCACCAAAGAAGGCGGCGTGCCGACCAAAGAACTGTACCAACTATTTCCCAAAGGGCCGGCCAAGAAGGTCGCCCGGATTTCCGGCCTGGGCAAACCCACCGGTTGCATCTAAACTGATCACACCCCCACCCTAATCCTCCCCCTAGCAGGGGGAGGGCAGGGAGGGGGTGCGGTCTGCGGTCAATACCAAAGACATAAATTCACGATAGCGAGTGAAAAGGAGACCCACCAATGTCCGAAAATGGCGAGCGCAAGTTATGCATTATCTGCTCAAAAGGCAGCCTGGATATGGCCTACCCGGGGCTGGTTTTGGCCAACGCCGCCCTGATGGAAGGGATCGATGTGACCATGTTCTTTACCTTTTGGGGGTTGGACATCATCAACAAGAAGAAGATGACCAATCTCAAAGCCACCCCGCTGGGCAACCCGGCTATGGGCATGCCCAACATCGTCGGGATTATTCCCGGGGTCACGGCCATGGCCTCGTCGATGATGAAGAAAGAGATCGAGAAGCTGGACTTCCCGCCGGTGGATGAGTTCGTCGAGATGATCCACGACGCCGGCGGCAAGATGTACGGCTGCAAGATGTCTATGGATATGATGAAGTTGACCAAAGACGACCTCTATGATGGCGTGGATAACGTTGTTGGGGCGATGGAATTTATGGAGATGAGCGAGGGCGCTCAGATTATCTTTATCTAATCGAATTTGAGCGCCGGGCGCTTAAACGAAACAGGCGCC
>CAYZHI010000175.1:0-7503 GCA_964477335.1 uncultured Caldilineaceae bacterium
CTTTACCCTCCGGCGACTCTAAGATGATCCGCTCGATAAAACCATCGCCTTCAAGCCCTTTCACCCGGTGTCCTTCCATAACCACCACCTTCAGCGGATCGCCGATCAGGCTTTGAGCCATCGGCTCAGTCAAGACGGTTCGAGAAGGGGCCACCAAATGGACCGTTTCGGCAACCTGGGCTAATTCGGCTACGGCGCGTACGGCCAACATCCCGTCGCCAATGACAACAGTGCGCTTGCCGATGAATTGGGGGGCGTAGCTAATGGCCGAGTAGCTTACCCCGCGACCGATAAATTTCTGCTCGCCCGGCACATTCAGATGACGCACGTTTGAACCCGTAGCCAGAATAACGCTTAATGCCTGCAATTCGTCACCACCGGCCAGCTTTACCATAAAGATATCATCTTTTTTGGTCACGCTTTTGACCGCTTCAAGGCGATGGGCAAAGTCAAGGTATTCTAACTCACGGCGAAACTTGTCGACAATGTCGGTGCCGCGAATGGTTGTTTGCGTTTCTACCCAGGGCAACACCATATGATAATTGGTTTTACCGCCCAGATCATTGGTTAGCAGAATAACATTCAAGCGTTTACGGATGGCATAAACCGCAGCGGTTAAGCCCGCCGGCCCACCGCCAATGATGATTAAATCGTACATTTTGCCCTCCTGAGGTGCAAATATTTCTCAACAAACCACCTGACCCGTTACTTACTCCACCGGACACTCGGCAATCAGGCCTTGCTCCATCATTATCCGGGACAGGTCATGGGAACGTTTGATCATGCGGGTGGCGTTTTCCAGTAGTTCATCGTAAGAGAGATCCAAACGAGCAATACCCTGTTCGATGGCTTTGCGCCCCACCGCGGCGGCCTCATACGCAAAAACCCGCCAGTCGTCCATAGTGGGCAGGATATGATCCGGGCTGAGTTTATCGCCGACCTGGTTGGCCAGCGCCTCGGCTGCGGCAAAACACATCTCGTCGGTGATGGTTGCGGCCCGCACGTCGAGCGTACCCCGAAAAATGCCGGGGAACCCCAACGAGTTATTGACCTGGTTAGGAAAATCTGACCGGCCGGTGGCCATAATGGCCGCGCCCGCTTCCAGCGCCTCCCAGGGCCAGATTTCCGGCACCGGGTTGGCGCAGGCAAAGATGATGGCATCTTTGGCCATCAGCTTAACCCACTCCGGCAGAATCGTGCCCGGACCGGGCTTGGATAGGGCCACCACTACGTCGGCGTCTTTCATGGCCTCGGCAATACCCCCCTCTTGTCCTTCGGCGTTGGTAATCTGGCACAGCCGCCATTTGTCCACAAACTCATAACGCCGTTTGAACAGGTCTTCCCGATGTTTACCCAGGATACCGTGACTATCGACCATCCTGGCTTTGGCCGGATCAAGGCCCCAGGCAAAAGCCAGCCGCGAGCAGGCCACGTTACTGGCCCCGGAACCGATAAAGGTGATCCGTACCTCTTCTTTCTTTTTACCCACCACTTTGAGCGCATTCATCAAGCCGGCCAGCGTCACCGTGGCCGTGCCCTGGGCGTCATCGTGCCAGACCGGGATTTCGGCTTCGGCCCGCAGCGTGTCTAAAATGCGGAAACATTTGGGTTGGGAAATGTCTTCCAGGTTGACCCCGCCAAAAGAGGGCTGCAACAGCAATACGGTTTCAATGAACTTATCGGGGTCTTTGGTATCCAGGCAGATGGGGAAACCATCGACGCCGCCCAGATATTTGTAAAGCAGCACTTTGCCTTCCATCACCGGCATAGCCGCTTTGGGCCCAATGTCGCCCAGCCCTAACACCCGGGTGCCGTCACTGATCACGGCGACGCTGTTCCATTTGTTGGTGTGATCGTACACTCGCTCGGGGTTGGCCTGAATGTCCCGGCAGGGGGCGGCGACACCGGGGGTATACCAGATGGCAAAATCGTTGATGTCGCGCACACAACATTTCAGGGCGCTTTCGATCTTGCCGCGGTAGAATGGGTGTAACTGCATGGCGTCGGCTGAAGGCTTTTTGGCTTTGGCCAAAAGCTCTTCAACGTTAAACTGTTTTTGTTCTTTTAGCATTTTTCACTCCTTTGTGAGGTTTATAAACAGTAAAGAGCAAACATCAACCATACCCCCTGTCGAGTCTGTATAGTTTACTGCTTGCTCATATTATACCGCTTATTGGTGATTTTGTCCCAATTTTTTGGGAAAAACAAAAAGCTTCCCGGAAGTTGCAACTAGCCCTGATGTGTAGACTTCCGGGAAGCTTGGACTTTGAATTTGGAGAGACCTGGGACTGGCTACACCTTACACCCGCAGATACGAGTCGGTGTAGATGATGTCGTTATAGAGAATCTGGACCGTTTTAAAGATGTCTACCTGTTCAGGGTCAGTCATATCGACATCATCGGCAGTGAGTTTGTCCATGGCCGCGGTTTTGTCGTACAGCGTGACCAGCAATTTACGCGCCCCGCTGCTTTCGTCACGCTCGTTGACAATACGGATAAACTCTTTGAGCTCTTTATCCAGCGGGTTGGCAATGGCGTAATCAACCCCTACCGCCAGCAACATCACCATATAGGTACGGTTGATGAGGGGACGCATCTCGTACGGCACGCCATTCGAGACATTGGTAACGCCAACATTGGTCATGGGCGGCGGATCGCCGGCCAGCTTGAGAATACGGATGGCCTCAACGCATTCCGGGCAATACTCCTGGCAGCCACTCACCGTGAGCACCAGCGGGTCGATGAGCAGGTCTGCCATCGGCATATCCAATTCCATAGCCCGGGGTAACAACTTTTCCAAGGCAATGTTGACGCGCTCCTCGGCGCTGACCGGAATGCCGCTCTTGCCCATCGTCAAAGCAATCAATTTGGCGTTGTACTTTTTGGCCAGGGGCGGCACAATCTCCAACCGTTCCTCCTCAGCCGAGACCGAGTTGATGATACACTGGTGTTTGGCTACTTTTAGCCCCTCCTCAATCGCCGCCAGATTGGTCGTGTCGAGGCACAACGGCACGTCGACCACCGCTTGCACGCCCTTGACCAGCCAGGGCATAATCTCGTGGCCGGCTTTTTTCTGCGGGCCAATGTTCAAATCGATGTAAGCCGCGCCGCCCTCAACCTGAGCCACAGCCAGTTCCTGAAAAAACTTGATGTTTTGCTCAGCCAGCGCCTCCTTAACTCGAGGCGAAATGATGTGAATATTTTCACCGATAATTTGCATTGGATTCTCCTTGTTTAGAATTAGAAAGTAAAAGTTAAAATTTAGAGACTGGAGATTAGAGATTATTAGAAGTCAGTAATTTAAATTCTACCATCTTCGCTCTACGCTTCACGCCCTACACTTCTCGCTCCACGCTCTCCGATTATCTTACATCGAAACAGGAGTGCCGACCAATTGATCCATCATCTCCGCTACGGCCTGATAGACCGGCGACTCATTCCCCAACTCCACCAGTGGCCGGCCGCTGAACTCAAACTCCATCAAAGCCTGGTCGGCCGGAATGAGACCCAGCAGCGGCACGCCGATCGCCTCGGCCGCAGCTTTGAGCGGGGCGGGGATCTCACCACCGGGCGCCCGATTGACGATGAGATGGGTTTGGCCGATCTCGATCTCCAACTCGGTTACCAACTCAGCCACCCGTTGGGCCGCGACAATACCGCGCTGGCTGGGGTCGGTCACAATGAGCAGATGATCCACATTGCGGGTAGTCCGCCGGCTGAGATGCTCCAAACCGGCCTCGTTATCCATCACCACATAGGGATACCGGTCGCTCAAGCGATCGATCACCAGGCGCATGGCATTATTGGCCGGACAGTAGCAACCCGGTCCTTCCGGCCGGCCCATCGCCAGCAGGTCCACATTATCCCCTTCAACAATGATCGAACGGATGTGGTAATCAAAGTAATCGTGCTTGGTTAAGCCGCCGACCAGCCCGCCGGTCATCACTCCGGCAGTGCTGTCGGTTTGTACCTGGGCCAGCATATCCTCGCGAATATGGCCCACGGTGTCCTGGTCCGCCAGCGGCAACCCCAGCACCAGGTTCAAATTGCTGCTGGGGTCGGCGTCGATGGCAAGTACCGGGCCTAGCCCGTGTTGAGTCAGGTAGCGGATCACCATCGCGCACACGGTGGTTTTACCGGTGCCGCCTTTGCCGGCGACTGCAAACGTAGTCGTCATGAATTCGATATCCTCCTGGGGTCAATCACAGAACCCCGTACATTTGATCCGGGCCTAGCAGTTCTGAAAAACGAACCCGCAGCGCCTGGCGAGCAGTATAACACAGGTGGCAGGCATCCACATAACCGGGTTGATGACCAAGCTCATAATCTCGAACCAGGCGGGCAGGACCACCGGCCAACAACGGCCCAACAATCGGATGGGTGGCAGGATCGTATTCGGCCACAATTTGCTTGAGCGGACGCCGGAAAAGATTGCCCATCACCACACCCTGGCACAGGTGCAAGTTCCCCAGCGGATCCAGGTGGATGCGGCCAGGCTCGGCTAAATCCTCATAAGGACACTCGGTGAAGGAGTCCCAGGGCTGGCGGGGTAGCCCCTCGACCAACATTTCAGCGGCCCGCCCCCGATACATCACCCCGCCGCCGGTCAGCGGTTCGCCCGGTTCAGACTCGCCGGGCTGACGATAACGGGTCGGCGGATCAATCGATATCGTAGTGGCCGTGGCGAGTCCTAATTGGCGCGCCGCGGCCAGGCCATGGCAGGCTTCAGGCGTTTCCATGGATTGACCGTGAAAGAGATCGCTAGAAAGTTCAAGCGTATCCAGTCCGGCTTCCACCAGTGGGCGCAGCCATACTTCGGCATCGACTACGCTGGTAGCCCAGTAGCCATTGCTCACAATCCCAACCCAGAATCCCAAGTGCTTGGCCCGAGCCACCGCCCTGAGCAGAATGGGGTAGTAAAGAAAGGCCTCGCCGCCTTCAAAGTAGATGTGACGAATCGTATTCAGCTCTAGCGCCTGCTGAAAAACCTGATCGAGTTGGGCCAGGGTGAACACACCCGTTTGCCGCGGGCTGCCCCACACAAAGCAATGGTCACACTCATAGTTACATTGGTACGTCAGCAGAATGTGCAAACCGGTCAGGTTCACCATTCACCTTCCTTTCACCACAGCCTCTTCAAAACTGCCGTCAGGCTGGAGCTACTCACTGTCGGTACCTTCCAACACCTTAACTACCGAGGGGAATTGGGTCAAATCGGTATGGGGCAGGAACAGCGCCGAGGTAAAGGCATCGTAAAATGTATTGTCAGCCGACAGCTCCAGGTAGGTCATCTTGGCCGCTGCCTCGGTAATCTGCTGGCGGTACTCCCGGTTGAGCAGGGCCAGCAGCGCCCCTTGCAGCGAGGTGTTGCCCAAAAAGTGAAATCGATCCCAGGGTAGATCGGGCAACAGGCCAATCTGGACTGCCTTTTCAACGTTGATGTATTGGCCAAATGAGCCGCCAATCAACACCCGCTCCACCATGGCCAGGTCGATGCCAATACTCCGGGCCAGCACAGTGAAGCCGGCATAGATAGCCCCTTTGGCCCGCATCAGATTATCGATATCAACCTTGGTGATGACGATATCTCGCCCATGCTCGGTTTCATCGGCCCAGGCCACCACATATTCCGGGCCGTGCTCACCCTGGCGCACCCGGCTGCCCTTTTTGTGACACCCCTCCGGGAGGAGCGGCGGCGGGTCAAAGTTCAAGTTGCCGGATTTGTCGATGACTTTGGTGATAAACATTTCCGACAGCAAGGAAATCAGGCCGGAGCCGCACAGACCGCGCGGCGGAGTCGACCGGCCCTGAACTTCCAGTTTGGGATTGGGGATAACCCGGTAAGAAGGTTCGAAGGTGTCGCTATTGATCCAGACCTCTTCGATGGCCCCAATGGTCGCCCGCATCCCATCCTGCACCCCGGCCCCTTCAAAAGCCGGCCCGGCCGAGCAGGCGCAACTGATCAGCCAGTCACAGTCGCCCAGCACGGTTTCGCCGTTGGTGCCCACATCCAGAAAGAGGGTAAGCGCCTCACTGGCGCACATCTGCGAGCCGATCACCCCGGCGGCGATATCGGCCCCCACGTAGCTAGCCACCCCAGGCAAACAATCGACGCTGGCCTGGGGGTGAATGTTCAGCCCCAATTCCCCCGCCCGGACCACCGGCGGCTGGTTGACCGACGTGACAAATGGTTCCAGCCGAATGGGGCTGGGCGAAATCCCCAGAAAGAGGTGAATCATAGTACTGTTGCCGGCCACGCTCATTTTGTAGATGCTGGCTGGATCAATTTTGACTCGCTGCGTGGCTCGCTCGATCAACTCATTGATGGTCTCGATGACCATGTTTTGCAGTTCGGCCAGCCCATTATTCTTGCCGGCGTAGATGATCCGCGAGATCACATCCTCGCCGCGTTTGATCTGGCCGTTGTACTCGGCCGCTTTGGTCAGTACTTCACCGGTGAGCAGATCCACCAGATATAGGCTAACCGTGGTGGTGCCGATATCGACCGCAGCCCCATACAATCCTGCAACAGGCTGAACGTTAGAGATTTCATCATTCTGCTCGTCGCCATCCGCTTTGATCAGATCGATCAAGCGAGGCGGCCCATTGGGGCGATCCCAGCTATCCAGCTCCACCACGGCCGCAACGGCCCAATTGTGCGCCCGCAGGGTCGTACCCAAACGACGCAAGGTAGGCAGATCAACGGTGAGTCCGGTGATCCCGTGGCCGGTTACTAAGGCCCGCTTCAGCCGCGACCAGTCATCCGTCTGGTCAGCCATTGTTGGAGGCTCCAGTACTACCGGGAACAGCCGCAGCGATTGGTGGCGAACAGGGTCATAGGCAAACGGCAGGATAACTTTGGTGGCAGTTTTGTCGGTGACCAGCCGCCGCTCGATCTTTTCCTGCGGCGGAATCGTGATGACCGCATCCCCCTCAACGACCGTTTGGCAGGCCAGGGCATAACCGGCCGCCAGATCGTCAGCGGTCAGCCGTACTGTCGAACGACGGCGAATGCCCTCACTATTTTGGACAACGACGGCGCAGCGGCCGCAGCGGCCCTGTCCACCGCAGGGCATATTCAGGTCAAGGCCGGCTTGCCGCGCCACCTCAGACAACAGCGCCCCGGTTGCAACCTGAACTGTTTTACCAGAGGGTTCAAAGCGGATTGTATGCGTGGCGATGATAGACCTCCCAACGACAAAGGATGAGGGAGGAAGGATGAGAGCTGAAACTTTTCAGCCCTCATCCCTCCGATTTCATCCTTTCATTTAGCCCCACTGGGTCTTCAGGTAATTGGGCAGGTCCACCGCTTCGCGCGGGCCAACGCTAATCTCCCAACCAGGCAGTTCTTCTTCCAGCTCACCCATCAACACGGCCACGTGGCCGGGAATAATGAGCCGGTGATGATTCAACTTCTCGGCCAGACCGCTTTCTTTGACGCTCTTGGCAATCCGTTCGGCATCGAACTTGCCGGCCGCCCAGGCGGTCAGCACGCTCATGCCC
>CAYZHI010000176.1:0-7419 GCA_964477335.1 uncultured Caldilineaceae bacterium
AATCTGCTTGGCCAGAGCATCCACCTCGCTCAACGGGACATCCATCGCCCGGCCCACATCGCGGATCGCCGCCCGGGCCTTCATCCGGCCAAAAGCCACAATCTGGGCCACCCGCTTGTCGCCGTAGCGTTTGCGGGTGTACTCGATCATCTGCTCGCGCTGATCGTCGGGATAATCCAGGTCGAAGTCGGGCATGGAGATGCGGCCGGGGTTCAGAAAGCGCTCGAAAATGAGGTTGTGGCGCAGCGGGTCGATCAGGGTAATGCCCAGGGCATAGGCCACAATCGAGCCAGCCCCGGAGCCGCGCACATTCCACCAGATGTTTCTGGCCCGGGCATACTCGCACAGGTCCCACACAATCAGGTAATATTCGGCAAAGCCCATGCGGCTGATGATGTTCAGCTCGTGTTCCTTACGGGCCTGAATTTCCGGTGAGCCGGCCCGCTCGCCGTAGCGTTGGCGCAGTCCCTGGTCGGTCAGGTAGCGCAGAAAACCGGCATAGTCGCGCTTCTCTTTGTATTCCGCCGGAATGAGGTTGTAAGCGCCCTCGCTGACCCCATTCTGCCGGGCTGGGGCGGCAAACGGGTCGGGCAGGTGGAAGGTCTCGTCTTCCAGGTCGACCTCGCACATCTCGGCGATTTTGAGGGAATTGGTGAAGGCGCTCTCCGGCAGGTCGGCCAGGGGGCGGAAGATGGCCTGCAACTCGGCCAGGCTCTTTAGATAATAGCTGTTGTCAGACAAGCGCATTCGTTTGGGCTGGTTGAGCAGCGACGAGGTTTGCACGCACAGCAGCATGTCGTGGGCCTGGGCCTCCTGGGCGGTCACGTAATGGACATCGTTGGTGACCAGAAACTCCAGGTTGTGCTCCTGACCCCAGCGGAAGAGGGTCTTGTTGATCTGGGTCAGCGCCGGGATGCTGTGCTCCTGCAGCTCGATGAAGAAGCGCTCCCGGCCAAAAACATCGATGTACCAGCGCAACCGCTCCAGGGCCAGCTCCGGCTGGGGCGGCCGGCCATCTTCACCGTTGAGCAGGTAGGGGATCTCGGCGGCCATGCAGCCGGTGGTGCAGATCAGTCCCTCGGCGTGGGCGGCCAGGTAAGCGGCGTCGATGCGAGGCCGGTAGTAGTAACCGTTGAGCTGGGCGTCGCTGCAAATCTTGAGCAGATTTTTGTAGCCGGTCATATTCTGGGCCAACAACAGCAGGTGATGGCGGTTCTTGTCCTTGTTGGGGTCGGTCCCGCTCATGGGACGGCCGTAGAGGGTCAGGTAGGCTTCCACACCGATGATCGGTTTGACGCCGTGTTTTTTACAGTTGCGGAAAAACTCGATGGCCCCGTGCATCACACCGTGGTCGGTCAGGGCCAGGGCCGGTTGGCCCAGCCGGGCCGCTTCTTTGGCCAGGTCGGCGGTGCGGCCCAACCCGTCGAGCAGGGAATATTCGCTGTGGACGTGCAGGTGGCAGAAGTCTGACATAGTTGGCCTCGTTATTTAAAACGTGAAGCGTGAAGCGTGCAGCGTGGGGCGCGATAGTTTTAGCGGGTATTAGAATTACGTTTCACGTTTTACGTTTCACGACTTATGGTATACATTCGGCAGAAGAAACGGGCAGAAATACCGCAACCTGTTGTGGTCGAACCTTTGAGCAGCCCTACATCTTGCGGTAAACCTTGAGAGAACAAATGTTCATAAGGCTACTTTTTATTATACCACATTTTGGGATTTATGGGCGGTATTTGCCGGGGTTATGGGATGATTTGGCGGAAATTTTAAGGTGGTGATTTCATGAAAAATAAGGTACAATATGGGGAGAATGACCTCTAAACGATTCTCCAATATCATCGGTTTTGATGATGCCCCCTTTGCCTCCGATTATATCGGACCGGTTCCGGTAGTGGGCGCAATCTTCACCGGCTTGAAACTAACCGGCGTGGTCATCGGCGCGGTAGAGAAGGATGGCGCGGACGCGACCCGGCAGTTGGCCGGGCTGGTGGCCGAGTCGCGCTTTGCCGAGCACGTCCAGTTGGTGATGTTGCAGGGGATCGCTCTGGCCGGCTTTAACGTGGTCGACGCGTTTGATCTGCACGAAACGCTGGGGCTGCCCATCTTGGTGGTGGCGCGCAAACTGCCCGATTTGGCCGCGATCCGCCACGCTTTGCTCACTCAACTCCCCGGAGGCGTGCATAAATGGGCCTTGATCGAGCGGCTTGGCCCGCTGGAGCCGGCCGGTCACGTTTTCGTGCAGCGAGTCGGTTTGTCCTTGGAGCAGGCGCGGGCAGTGGTGGAGCGATTCGCCGTGCACAGCCACCTGCCGGAGCCGCTGCGGACGGCCCATCTCATCGCCGGGGCTGTGGCCAACGGCCAGAGCCGGGGCCGGCCGTAGGGGCGGGGGGTTAGCGTTGGCGTCGCGGCCTTAGCCAGGTCAGCCAGATGGCCCCACCTATCAGGACCACGGCGATGACCACCCACAAGATGGCCCAGATGACGGCGGGGATGAAGGTCAGCTCGGCCATCGATTGGGCATCGTTGGCCGGCGCAGTGAAGAAGCGGGTCGACAGGCCGACCAGCCCAAAGAGGTCAGACAGCGCGGTCAGGCCGGCCTGAATGGCCAGGAAATGGAGCAGAAATACAACCCAGCCCGCCGCAGCCTTGAGGGCCACCCAGATGAAGCAGGCCCCCAAAATTACCCCGACCAGGGTGGTCAGCAGGCCAGCCAGGATATGTCCGGCTGAAAAGATGCTGGGCACGCCGTACCGCAGCGAGAAGGCCAGCATCACCCCCCCGATCACGCCCAGGGCGATGCGACTCCAGCGCTGGCTGCGGCCCAACATGATCAGCCCGGCCCCAAATAAGGCAACCGCCAGATACCCGGCCGAGGTGACCAGCAGCGGCCAGCCGCCGGCCGTATAAGCCAGCCCGGCCCCGTTCGGGAAGACCACAAAGCGAATGAACTCGCCGCCGGTAAGCAGCGCGGCCAGGCCGTGCCCCAACTCGTGGACCATGGTCAACAGCAGGCGAAAAGGAAAGTTGAGGATACCAACCAACGGCAAGATGGCAATGAGCAGGCTGGCCAGCGCGGCCAGGCCGATCAAAGTCAACGTCTGTTTGGTGGAAAAATCGCCCTGCCGGGAAGGGTTGAACAGGTTTTGGATGGAGTTCATCGCGTTACCTCAAAGCAATGATGAATTGTGAATTATGAATTATGAATGATGAATGATGCTTCGCTATTCGCCCATTCGCTCCCCGCTTCACGCTCTCCGCTATTCGCTGATTTTAAGCACCGCGGCGCCATTGATCTCACTACGTTTGAGGCGCAATAAAGTTTCATTGGCCTGCTCTAAATCGTACAGTTCGGTCTCCGTTTTGACCGGCACTTTGGCGGCGACCTCCAGAAAATCCAGAGCATCCTGGCGAGTGCTGTTGGCCACACTCTGGATCGTCCGCTCATGCCAGAGCAGATCGTAAGCCATTTCGGGAATGGGACTCATATGGATGCCGCCCAGGGCCAGCGTACCCCCTTTGTCCAGCACTCGCAACGCCTCCGGCACCAGCCCGCCGGCCGGGGCAAAGATGATGCTGCTGTCCAGCCGCGCCCCGGGGTCGTCCTCAGCCCCGCCGGTCCAGACCGCCCCCAAATTGCGGGCCAATTCGCGGTGGTGCTCGCCCCGGGTGAAGACAAAAACCTCACAATCCCAGTGCCGGGCAATCTGGATGATGATGTGGGCCGACGCGCCAAAGCCGTACAGTCCCAACCGTTGACCGGGCTGCACCCGGCTCAGCCGCAGCGAGCGATACCCGACGATGCCGGCGCACAGCAACGGAGCCGCGGCCACGTCGTCGAAGACGGCGGGGATGGGGTAGGCGAAGCTTTCATGGACCACGGTATATTCGGCAAAGCCGCCGTCGACGTGCAGGCCGGTGAAACGGATATGTTCGCACAGGTTTTCTTGCCCGCGGCGGCAGTAACGGCATTGGCCGCAACTTTGATAGAGCCAGGGCACACCCAGCCGGTCGCCAACCTGATGGAGCGTGACGCCCTCCCCAACCGCATCGACCACGCCGACAATCTCATGACCGGGAATAGTCGGCAGGCGAGGCAATGCCAAATCGCCTTCAACGATGTGCAGGTCGGTGTGGCAAACGCCGCAGGTGTGGATCTTCAGCCGCACCTGGCCGGGTCCAGGCTGCGGGGTCTCCACCTCGGTCAACGCCAGCGGGGCGGTATTGGCCGGGGCAGATTGGAGGAGTTGCATGGCTTTCATTTCCTTAAACCTCCTTTTTTCTCCATAGCATAATGCCTGAAGTCTATGAGGATATAGCTTTTTCGACTCAACCAATTCGTCAATTAACGTCAAAAAGTATTTACATATCGCTGGAGACATTTGGCCCGCCCGCGGCAACTCTAGCCGGTGTTCTTGAGACCGGCGGCGATGCCGTTGATGGTTAAGAAGACGGCCTGCCAGAGCGGTTCGGCGGCCGGGCTTTCCGGGTCGGGCAAAGCTCGCAGGCGACGCAGCAGTTCGATCTGGATCAGGTTGAGCGGGTCCAGATAGGGATTACGCCGGCGAACGGCCCGCTGTAAGGTGGGGACGTTTTCCAGTAGCTCATTTTGGCCGGTGACGCGCAAGACCCAGTGGCAGGTTTGATTGAACGCAGTCTCGATCTGGCCGAAAATCTGCTGCCGGAGCGCCTCATCATCGACCAGGCCGGCATAGTGCCGGGCAATGGCCATATCGGCTTTGCCCAGGGAGAGCTGGACGTTGTCGATGATGGTGCGGAAAAAAGGCCAATCGTGATACATTTCTTGCAGCAAAGCCAGCCCGCCGGCGTGATTGGCGGCGTAGACTGCCAGGGCCTGGCCAACGCCGTACCAGCCCGGCAGCACATGGCGGCTCTGCATCCAGCTAAAGCCCCAGGGAATCGCCCGCAGGCTGGCCAGAATATCGGCGGATTGGCGGCGAGCCGGCCGGGACCCGATCCGCAAACGGCTGATCTCGCGGATGGGCGTGGCTTGCTGCCAGTAGTCCAGCAGGGCCGGGTTGTCGTAGATAAGGCCGCGGTAGGCTGTGTAAGCCGTGGCGGCCAACTCATCCATAGCGGCGGGCCAGGCCGGCGGCAGCGAGCTTTTGGCCAGGCGAGCCGGTATACTGGCCAGCAGGACGGCGTGAACAATCTGCTCCAGGTGACGCCGGGCAATGGCCCGGTGGCCGTAACGCTCATCAATCACTTCCCCCTGTTCGGTAATCCGAATCCGGCCGTTGACCGAGCCGGGCGGTTGGGCTTGAATGGCCCGGTTGGCCGGCCCGCCGCCCCGGGCAATGGTGCCGCCGCGCCCGTGAAAGAGGGTCAGGGTGACATTATGCCGGGCGCAACAATCGACCAGAGCCTCCTGAGCCTGGAACAATTCCCATTTGGCGGCCAGGTAACCGGCGTCTTTGTTGCTGTCGGAATAGCCGATCATGACCAACTGCTGCCGGTTTAGCCCGGCCAGGTGGCGGGCATAAGCCGGTTGAGAGAACAAGGCCGCCATCGTCTGAGCAGCATGGTTCAAGTCGAATCGAGTTTCAAAAAGCGGAGCAATGGCCAACTGCTCCGGCTGCCCGTCAGGCCGGAGACACAGGCCGTGCCAGTAGGCCAGCAGCAGCACGGCCAGCACGTCAACCGGATGGTGGGTCATACTGATAATGTAGGGGCCAATAATGTCGGGGCCGTAGAGCGTCACCGCCCGGGCGACAGTTTGGAACAGAGCCAGACATTCGCGGCTTTGGTCTGACAAACCGGCCAGTTGGCTCAGGTCGGGCGCCGGGCGAGCGAGCAAATCGGCCAGCAGGCTGGCCTGCTCGGCCGGGGTTAGCTCAGCATAGCGATTGGAATAGTTGAGGCGGAGGAGTAACTCGGCCAGCACCTGGGTGTGAAGCTCGCT
Organism: uncultured Caldilineaceae bacterium; assembly: GCA_964477335.1. Taxonomy (GTDB): domain Bacteria; phylum Chloroflexota; class Anaerolineae; order 4572-78; family J111; genus CAYNLK01. The sequence goes on from CAYZHI010000176.1 coordinate 5,921, forward strand.
GTACTGGCGCAGGTCGAGCCGGGCGACATGCAGCCCAAAGACGTTGGCCTGAATCTGCAACTGTTTCAACTCGATCTCGGCCACCGTCTCAACGCCCACCTGCCGCAGGCTACTGTCCAGCAGCTCAAGCCGAGCCAGCAAGTCGGCGCGGGTGCGAATCTGGCTGGGCGGGGCGGTAGATTGGCCGGTGAGGCGGGCAACCATCTGCTTATCTTCGGCGGCTACGGCCAGATCATCGGCCAGGATAGCAGTATACAGCCGGTATGGTTCGTTGGGGTAACGATCCTTGAGGTAAGCCAGGTGGGCCGACAGGCCGGCCAATTTAGGGGCCAGCGCCTGGTGCAGCGCCTCGCTGACCGGCAGGAGCCGTTCCGACAGGCTGAGAGAGCGATCAAGCTCGCGGGCCGCCTCACGATAGCGGTTGACCGCCAGGCCGCGGTGCAGGCGCAACGTTTCGGCGGTGACGGCGGCAGTGACATTGGGGTTGCCATCGCGGTCTCCGCCCATCCACGAGGCAAAGGTGAGAAAGCGAGCCGGCGGCTTGAGGCCGGGGTAGTAGCGGGCCAGGGCGCGCTCAAAAGTCTGGTAAATTTGCGGCGCCACCTGCCAGAGCGAGTGATTAAAATAGTACAACCCGGTGCGGACTTCGTCGGTGGGGCTGGGTTTGACCGTGCGGCTGCGGTCGGTCAGCCACAGGGTGGTGACTTCGGCTTTGAGGTGGTCAATCAATTCCTCCCGTTCGTGAGGCAGCAGGTCGCGCACCTCCATATCGAACAGGGCCTGGGCAATGCGGCGCAGCTTTGAGAGGACGGTCCGCCGTTTGGTTTCGGTGGGGTGGGCGGTAAAGACCAGCTCGATATGCAAGCGGGCCAACAGTTGTTCCATCTCCCACTCATCGACGCCCATCTGCCACAAGGTAGCAATCGCGGTGGTGATCGACTCCGGCAGGGCCTGGGGATAGGCCGCCCGCTCCCGCTGGCGGAGGGTGCGGACGCGATGGTTCTCTTCGGCCAGGTTGACCAGCTCAAAATAGGTGGTAAAGGCCCGGGCAATCAGTTCAGCCTGGACCAGACTTAGACCGGCGATCAGTTCCGACAGGCGGGTGGGAATGGCCGCATCGGGGTCGCGCCGGTGCGCTTTGGCCAAAGCCCGGATCACTTCTTCCAACTCATAGATCTCCAGGCCGGCCTGGCGGCGGATAACCTGGCCCAAAATATCGCCCAGCAGATGGATGTCGGCGCTCAGGCGCTCTTGACTGGACTGATCAGCGGCAACAGCAGTATCCAACTCAGCGCCCCCTTAACAGTTTAACGATTGATGGGAATAAAACCAGATTCCGGCCCTAACTGGTCGAATTGAGCCTTGAGCATATCACGCTCCACCGTCCGGCGGGCGATTTTTTGCGCCAGCTCGGCGGCCAACTCGGCCAGTAGGTCCCGGCCCTGCCGCCGGACCGACTTGACTTCCAGGCTTAGCTCCACGCTGGGCCGGTAGTGTAG